>JAITWP010000074.1 GCA_031285365.1 Azoarcus sp. | reverse complement strand
CACCGTCGCCGTCGCCGCCAATTTCACCGCACCCATGCAGGCGCTCGCGGCCGGGTTCGAGCAGGAAACCGGACACAAGGCCGTGCTCTCGTTCGGTGCGTCCGGCGCGTTCTACGCACAGATCAAAAACGGCGCGCCCTTCGACGTTTTTCTTTCCGCTGACGACACCACGCCCGCCAGACTGGAAAAGGAAGGCGATGCGGTTCCCGGCAGCCGGTTCACCTACGCCATCGGCACGCTCGTGCTCTGGAGCGCAAAGGAAGGTTTCGTGGATGACAAGGGCGAGGTGCTGAAAAAAGGCGCGTTCAGGCACCTTTCCATCGCTGATCCAGGGAAGGCGCCCTACGGTGCGGCGGCAGTGGAAACACTCATGGAATTGGGAAGGTACGACACGCTCAAATCAAGATTCGTGACAGGCAACAACATTGCCCAGGCTCACCAGTTCGTCTTCACGCGCAACGCGGAACTGGGGTTCGTTGCGTTCTCGCAGGTGTACAAGGATGGCAAGCTGACAAGCGGCTCGGCCTGGATCGTGCCGGAGAACCTCCATACGCCAATCCTCCAGGATGCGGTGCTGTTGGCAAAAGGCAGGAACAATCCCGCCGCCAGTGCGCTGCTGCAATACCTGAAAGGGCCGAAAGCGGCTGCCACCATCAAGTCTTACGGGTATCAGGTTCGCTGACCGCAGAAACACAAAGCGCCGGACTGACCGGCGCTTTGTGGGGGGTATTGGTTGCGGGGGAAGGATTTGAACCTTCGACCTTCGGGTTATGAGCCCGACGAGCTACCGGACTGCTCCACCCCGCGTTGGAGAGGGCGCACTATATAGAACTTGCCGCCCGATGGCAAGCGTGTCTGTCTTCCAAAGCGATCTTTCAAGTAGTTGACTAAAATAGTTCACTTTAGTAGTTGACTAAATTACTTGGAGATTGGTAGAGTCGAATTGTTGAACGTTTTAGTCGGGTATTTCCCGGAGAATGAACAACGACAACCAAATGATGCGGTATGGAGGAGACACATAATGAGATTGACAACCAAGGGGCGCTTCGCGGTGACGGCGATGATCGACCTCGCTTCGCGCCATGACGGCGGGCCGGTGACGTTGAACGCCATTTCGGAACGCCAGCACATTTCCCTTTCCTATCTCGAACAGCTCTTCGGGCGGTTGCGCCGGTGCAATCTCGTAAAGAGCGTGCGTGGGCCGGGCGGTGGTTATCGCCTGGGGCGCGACATGGACGAGATCACGGTGACGGACATCGTGCTGGCAGTGGATGAACCGATTGACGCAACCCGTTGCAGCGGCCGGGGAAACTGCAACAACGCCGCGCAGTGCATGACTCACGATCTGTGGAGCAACCTGAACAGGCGCATGTACGACTATCTGAACTCGGTGACGCTCGGTGCGCTGGTTGGGCGGCCCACTTATGTGGGTTCCTGCTTGTCCGGGGAAGGGCAGGCGATACCGCCGCAAATGGGCCAGGGGCAGGTACAGGCCCAGGCAATTTGAACGTTTTCGCATGACCTTCATCTTCGTTTATTTCGGCTGAGAGGCCCGCCGCTGTTTCGGTATCGCCGGGTTTGGTGGTATACAACCACCCGCCAGACCCGATTTCCTCAACCAGACGAGAAACAAGGATTGTGAAATTCCCCATCTACCTCGATTACTCGGCAACCACGCCAGTCGATCCGATTGTTGCGCAGGCGATGATTCCCTGGTTGACCGAGCATTTCGGCAATCCCGCCAGCCGTTCCCACGCTTTTGGGTGGGAGGCGGAAGCGGCGGTGGAGAAGGCGCGCGAGAACGTGGCGGCACTGGTCGGTGCGGATCCGCGCGAAATCATCTGGACTTCGGGGGCCACGGAGTCGAACAACCTCGCCATTAAGGGCGCGGCGCATTTTTACAGGGAAAAAGGCCGTCACCTCATTACCCTCAAGACCGAACACAAGGCGGTGCTCGATACCGTGCGCGAACTCGAACGCGAAGGGTTCGAGGCCACTTACCTCGGCGTGCAGGAAAACGGCCTGATCGACCTCGATGCTTTCCGCGCCGCGTTGCGGCCGGATACCAGCGTCGTTTCGGTCATGCTGGTCAATAACGAAATCGGCGTGATCCAGCCTGTAAGGGAGATCGGGGCGATTTGCCGCGAAAAGGGCGTCGTGTTCCACGTCGACGCGGCGCAGGCCACGGGCAAGGTCGACATCGATCTCGCCAGACTGCCCGTCGATCTGATGAGTTTTTCTGCCCACAAGACTTACGGCCCGAAAGGTGTCGGCGCGCTCTACGTGCGGCGCAAACCCCGTGTGCGGCTGGAAGCCCAGATGCACGGCGGCGGTCACGAACGCGGATTGCGTTCGGGAACCCTGCCGACGCACCAGATCGTCGGCATGGGCGAAGCCTTTCGTCTGGCGCGCGAAAACATGGCTTCTGAACTGCTGCGCGTCCGCACGCTGCGCGACCGGCTGCTTGCCGGACTTTCCGGCATCGAAGCCACCTACATCAACGGCGATCTGTCGTTGGAACACCGCGTGCCGCACAACCTCAATGTTTCCTTTGCCTATGTCGAGGGCGAATCCCTGATGATGTCGATCAAGGATATTGCAGTCTCTTCCGGCTCGGCGTGCACTTCCGCGAGCCTGGAACCGTCCTACGTCCTGCGCGCGCTGGGGCGCAACGACGAACTGGCTCACAGTT
>JAITWP010000071.1 GCA_031285365.1 Azoarcus sp. | reverse complement strand
TGCTGGGGATTGGTGTGTTGGGCGTGTATGGGGCCTGGGATCTTTTCGGATCTTCATTGCCGGTGGTGGCGCTTTCCCTGAGCGTGATGTCGTTTATCGTAATGGGATTCTTCGCCGTGCGGGTCTCATCCGTGCTGTATGCGCCATTGCCTTTGCCAGAGGGAGTGCGTTTGTCGCCGGAAGATGCCAGTGATTTGCATCGGCTGATCGAGAGCATGGCTTGGGTACTCGAAGCCGGGCGTATTGACCATGTCTGGGTAACACCCGAGATGAATGCGGCGGTTCTGCAACGTCCACACTGGGGGTTTTGGGGGCGAATCGAGACACATCTCCTGATAGGTCTGCCAATGATGCACAGTGTAACGTGCCCGCAGTTGGTGGCCGTGTTGGCGCATGAACTTGCTCACCTTGCCGTGCAGCGCAAGGGAGTGGGTAAACATGGTGCCTTGTTGCGGGCGTGGTGGCTGCGGGCACTGGACAGAATCGGAGACGTATTTCCGGCCATTGGCGCGCAGGCGGATTCCTTGCTGAGTCGCTTTTATAGCAACATGGCACGCTTGGCGCGCATTGAGGAATTTGAGGCCGACGCGCAGGCAACCAAGGTCGTCGATGCCGATGTGCTTGGCGAAACTTTGATAGAGGTTTCACTCAGAGAGCAGTTTCTGTCCAGGGATTACTGGCCGCGAGTCCTGGCTCAGAGCAGGGTGCGGGCAAAGCCGTTGGTTCGGCCATTTCGTGACCTGTGTCTAGGGATGTCGGCTGGTTTTTTGCACCGCGCAGCGGCAAGCGACATGCTTTCCGGTAGTGAACCGCAGCAATCCATGCACCCGACAACCAGGGAACGTCTGAATGCCTTGCATGTATCGCCAACGGTCTTTCCCTGTGATTTGCCATCAGCGGCAAACCATTATCTGTCGTCCCTGTTGCTTACCTTGGCCTGGGTGTTTGATCGGGCCTGGTGGCGAGATGTGCGCCCGGACTGGCAACTCACGTACCGGATGGCCTGCCGCGAACACAAGAAGCGCGAGCGTGGACGTAAAAAGATCTGTAAAACGGAATGCAGTGCATGCAAAGCATGACATTAGTGCCGCGTTGATGCCGCCTAAGCAGCGGGTTACGTTTTGAGATGATTCGACGTAGTTCCGGTTACGCAGCTTCGAACGTATCGGAATCGTTTGATGGATAAAGAGCAGCGCAATCTGAACGAAAACCGTACCGGCCAGCTCAAAAAGTCTGTTGCCGGGGCAACTCATTGCATAAAGATGTGTGCGCCGATGTCGCGGCTCGATAAGCCTCTATCGAGGAAATTCATTTTCAAGCTTGCGCAGACCAGGGGAGAATTGGAGGGCTGCTTTCGGCTGCTGCATGACGAGTATGTGCAGGCAGGATTTATGAAGCCTGATCCGTCCGGGATGCGTGTAACGCTTCATCATGCTTTTCCGACGACCTCGACGCTGATGTGTGGCTATGATGGGCAGGTAGTGGGGACGGTTTCGTTGATACGTGAAAACGGCCTGGGTTTTCCGATGCAGCGTATATTCGACCTGGACGAGATTTTCCAGGCAGGTGGTAGCGTAGCCGAGGTGTCGGCACTGGCGGTCTGCAGGCGTTTTCACTCGGTCAAGGACCGGATCCTGATGCCGTTGCTGAAATTCCTGTATGAGTACGCGGAATACCGGTTCGACACACGTCATCTGGTGATAGCCACCCATCCACAGTACATCGATTTTTATGAGGAAGTCCTGTGTTTCCGGCGTTTATCCTGCCCTCCGGTGGATCACTATGATTTCGTCAATGACGCTCCTGCGGTGGGTGCGCATCTTGATCTTGAAAAAGCAAAGGATTATTTTTTTCAGAAATATGCTGATGTTCCGTTGGAGAAAAACCTGCACCATTACTTTACGGTAGCGGCGTTGCCTAACGGACAGTTCCCTCATCAGCGATTCGATACCACGATGGATCCGGTCATGACGCCGGAACTGATCGATTATTTCTTCAATCGGCAGACGAAAAGATTCTCCACCCTGGGGGAGGCTGAAATACAGTTGCTGCATACCGTTTACAACCTGCCCAGTTATCAATACTGCTTGCCACCATTGCCGGAAAGCGTGCAGCAAGCGCATGAGCAGAGCCGTATTTCACGCCGTTTTCCGGTCAAATGCCCGGCTCGTTTGCGAATCAGTCAGGATGTTCCTGACGGTTGTGGTGATTCCGACAGCATTGAATTGACTATCTATGAATGTTCGGAAAGGGTTTTTTGTGCTCATGCCGACAGGCCGTTGTCGGTGGGTTTGGGCGGTGAAGTCGATGTGGAACTGGTTTCGGACATGGGCGGGTTTGGGCGCTGTACCTTGCCCGCAGAAGTTGTACGCTTGGGTCGGCATAGCAGTCGCGTGGTCATGTTGCACATCCGTGATACCAGTGGCGAACAGGGAAGGCTGTGGCTTGAATTCGTCCGGACCCTCGATAATGCTGATATGCCTGCCCTCCCTGATCTTGGAGAAACATCCAGGTTTGGCTCGATAACCTGGTTTCAGAACAGCGACTGAGCGTTTCCGGGGGACGCCAAAAGCGAAAAAGCCGCCTTTTCAGGCGGCCTTTTTGTTTTGAGTCGTAGGATGGGTTAAGTGCAAGTGATACCCATCGATTCGTAATTCAACGCAGATTCTTGCGCAGATACTGAATGGCACGAATCTGGGCAGCCGCTTCAGCCAGTTCGGCCATGGCTTTGGCGTAGTCGACCGAGGCGTTCTTGTTTGCAAGAGCTTCTTCAGCCTTGCGTTTGGCGTCGAGCGCCTTGGCTTCGTCGAGATCCTTGCCACGGATCGCCGTGTCGGCGAGTACCGTCACTCCCGTAGGCTGAACTTCGAGAAGGCCGCCAGCAACGAAGATGAGCTCTTCTGTTTCCTGGAGCGGAACCTTGATCCGTACCGCGCCAGGTTTGATTCGGGTCATCAGTGGCGTGTGGCCGGGCAGGATGCCGAGTTCGCCCGATTCGCCGGGCAGGACGACAAATTCCGCCAGACCGGAAAAGAGCTGCTCTTCCGCGCTGACAACATCTACATGTACCGTCATGGCCATGATTATCCTCTGGAGCAACCCCCCGCGCGTACAGGATGATCTGCCGTGCGGGGGTGGGAACAAAGCGAATTACTGAAGCTTGCGAGCCTTTTCAATAGCTTCCTCGATACTGCCAACCATGTAGAACGCCTGTTCAGGCAGGTTGTCGTACTCGCCGGTGACGATGGCCTTGAATCCGGCGATGGTGTCCTTGAGGGTCACGTATTTTCCGGGAGAGCCGGTGAAGACTTCGGCAACGTGGAAGGGTTGTGAAAGGAAACGCTGTATCTTGCGTGCGCGTGCCACGGCAAGTTTGTCTTCGGGCGAGAGTTCGTCCATCCCCAGAATGGCGATGATGTCACGCAACTCCTTGTATTTCTGCAACGTCTGCTGCACGGAACGCGCCACGTTGTAGTGCTCTTCGCCCACGACCAGCGGATCGAGCTGGCGGCTGGTGGAATCGAGCGGATCGACGGCGGGATAGATACCGAGCGCGGCGATGTCGCGGGAAAGCACGACGGTGGAGTCCAGGTGCAGGAAGGTGGTGGCGGGCGAAGGGTCGGTCAAGTCGTCCGCCGGGACGTACACGGCCTGGATGGAGGTGATGGAACCGACCTTGGTGGAGGTGATGCGCTCCTGCAGGCGGCCCATTTCTTCGGCCAGCGTCGGCTGGTAACCCACGGCGGAAGGCATCCGGCCCAGCAGGGCGGATACTTCCACACCGGCCAGGGTGTAGCGGTAGATGTTATCGACGAAGAAGAGGATGTCCCGGCCCTCGTCGCGGAAACGCTCGGCCATCGTCAGGCCGGTCAGACCGACGCGCAGACGGTTGCCCGGCGGTTCGTTCATCTGGCCGAACACCATCGCGACCTTGTCGAGCACGTTCGAGTCTTTCATTTCATGATAGAAGTCGTTGCCCTCGCGGGTACGCTCACCAACACCAGCGAACACGGATAGCCCCGAGTGTTGCTTGGCGATATTGTTGATGAGCTCCATCATGTTGACGGTCTTGCCGACGCCCGCGCCGCCGAAGAGACCGACCTTACCGCCCTTGGCAAACGGGCAAATGAGGTCGATAACCTTGATGCCGGTTTCCAGAAGCTCGACGGAAGGTGAAAGCTCGTCGAACCTTGGGGCTTTCTGGTGAATTGCCCGACGTTCTTCGGTGGCGATTTCACCGGCTTCGTCGATGGGACGGCCCAGCACATCCATGATGCGGCCGAGGGTGGCAGGGCCGACGGGAACCGAGATCGGCCCGCCAGTGTTGGAGACTTTCATGCCGCGCCGAAGGCCGTCGCTGGAGCCCAGTGCAATGGTGCGTACCACGCCGTCGCCAAGTTCCTGCTGCACCTCAAAGGTAAGATCCTTTTCGGCAAAGGAGTCGGTGACATCCTCAAGTTTGAGGGCGTCATACACCTTGGGCATCGTCTCACGGGGGAACTGGATGTCTACCACAGCCCCAATGCACTGAACGATAGTACCGTTGCTCATCGTTTTTCCTTGTGTCAATAGTGTTCGTCAGACCGCGGCGGCTCCGCCGACGATTTCGTTCAATTCCTTGGTGATCGCCGCTTGCCGGGTCTTGTTGTAGACCAACTGCAATTCGTCAATGACGGTCTTGGCGTTGTCGGAGGCGGCTTTCATTGCCACCATCCGCGCGCTCTGCTCGGAGGCCATGTTCTCGGCGACCGACTGGTAGACCAGTGCCTCGATGTAGCGCAACAGCAGGTCATCGATGACGACATGCGGATCCGGTTCGTAAATGTAGTCCCATGCCCGGTCAGGTATGCCCAACTTGTCGCCGGTCAGTGGCAAAAGCTGTTCCACTACCGGCTCCTGCTTCATGGTGTTGACGAAGCGGGTATAGGCAACATGAATGACGTCGAGTTCGCCGTTCTGGAAGGCATCGAGCAGAATCTTTATCGGCCCGATCAGCTTTTCGAGTGCCGGCTTGTCGCCGAGATGCGTGACATGCGAGACGACGTTGGTTCCGAGGCGCTGCATGAAACCGAAACCCTTGTTGCCGATGCAGCAGGCACGGACTTCGGTGACGCCGGAACCTTCCCAAGACTTGAGCGCGTTGACGGCAACACGCTGCACGTTGGTGTTGAGACCACCACACAGCCCCTTGTCGGTGGTCACCAGAATCAGCCCGACCCGCGTGACCTGCTCTTTGTGAGTTAGGAACGGGTGTTCGTAATCGGTGACATCGGCTTGGGACAGGTGTGCAGCGAGCTGGCGGATTTTTTCGCAATAGGGACGAGCGGTGCGCATTCGTTCCTGCGCCTTGCGCATTTTGGACGCGGCCACCATTTCCATGGCCTTGGTGATCTTGCGCGTGTTTTGCACGCTCTTGATCTTGGTCCGGATTTCCTTTCCGCTAGCCATTTTTCATCTCCCGGGCCATCGGTCAAACCCAGCTCTTCTTGAACTCGGCAATCGTGTCAGCCAAGGTCTTTTCGGCATCGTCGTCGAGTTCGCGCTTCTCCATGACGCTCGTCACGAGGTCGGGCTTCTGCACCTTGATGTATTGCAGCAGGCCGGCCTCGAAAGCCAGCACGCGGTTGGCTTCGATGTCGTCCAGATGGCCGTTGTTGACCGCGTAGAGGACGAAGCCCATTTCGGCAATCGACATTGGCGAGTATTGCGTCTGCTTCATCAACTCGGTGACACGGCGACCGCGTTCGAGCTGTTTGCGGGTGGCGTCGTCGAGATCGGAAGCGAACTGTGCAAACGCGGCCAGTTCGCGGTATTGC
>JAITWP010000042.1 GCA_031285365.1 Azoarcus sp. | reverse complement strand
AGGGCATGTTTGCGGCGCTCGAATTCGTCGTCGCCCATCATGCCCCGATCCAGCTCTCAACGAGCCACGAAGCGCCGATTACGCCATGTCGATCCTCGAAGGCTGATGCGACCTTGGCCATCAGGACATCGCCACCCAGTGCAGAGAGAACTTCGCCGATCAGTGCAGGTGCCGACGAATGCGCAGGGATTGGGCTGTCGAGAAAGTCTTGCGCGGCTTCGGTGGAAGACTCCTGCCCTCCGCGCGCTTCCCGCTCATGGTTCCATGCGGCAAAGTGGGTTTCGAGCATGTCGGCAATGCGGCCAATGCGATCCTGTTCAGTGAGTGCGGTCATGATTTTCCTTTCCGGATGCTTGGGTCAGCGGGTGGACGACTTCATCAAATCGCCCAGCTATCGCACCATCAATCATGATCTTGGCCAGCGTAAACGCCTGCGACCTGACAAAATCCGATTCTGCTCCGGTCGTGATGACGGCGCACAGGGCTTGCACTGCGGCCGCAGCCGCAACATCGCCAAGCAGGATGATTGTCTGCGCTTCCTCGCGGGTGATGCCGGATGCTTCCATGCTGGCAATAAGTGTGTCCTTGCTCACCACCGCTTTCACCGCTCCACCTGCGCGATGGGCGCCCCGCCGGTCCGCTGCACAAGCGCGTTGAATTCCTGCTGGGTCATGTCCTGTTCCATGCAGCGTCGGGCGAATGCGTGGATGCTGGCGAGGTCGGCCAGCGTGGGCCTGTACCACTCGATGCGGGTTCCCCCGGCCCTGGCCTGCTCATCCCGCGCCTTCCGGCCTTCGAGCTTTTCGACCGTGCAGACCTTGCCTTCGCCGCGCTCGATCGTGATGACGCGATACCACCAGTCGGCGCCGATGCGCCTTGCCCAGTCGTTCCGCTCGTCGCAGACGATTTGCAGGTTCTCGGCCGTATTCCCGGCCTTCCACTCCTCGCTCTCCATGTCCTCGACGATGGCGCGAAGCTCGCAGGCTTTCGGGAGAAACGGCTTATGCTGCGCCCAGCGCATCGCGGCATGGCGCAGCTTGAGCGGATTGAGATCGGCGCAGTCCTGGGCAAGCAGGGCAACGCGTCCGGCATGGGCCTGCAAGTCAGCCTGACCCAACGGTTCGTACCGGACTCCAAGCTCCGAGATCACCTTGAGGATCGTCATCGGAATTTTCGGCCTGGCAGGCGGCGATGTACATGTCGAGGACGGGGCTGGGCCGTGTTCCACGATTGCCGGCGGGTGGTGAAATACTGGAAATTGATCGTCCATTGCGTGCGTCTCTCAAAATTCGTTCGTGACTGTCGTTGATGCGACTGTGAAAAGTTCGATCCCATCCGGGTCGCTTCCTGCCGTCCTCGATCCAGAAGGCGCGGAAATCATCGATCTCGCGTCGCAGCCTCCCGGGCGGCCACTGTGCGACCAGCTCGGCGATATGGGCCGGGAAAGGCATCGGCTCCCAGTCGGGCGGCATGGCGAATTTCGCTGACGGTTTTCGTCGCGCCGGCTTCGCGCGCGCAGAGGTAGCGATAGCTACCTCCTGGTTCCTAACTGGTTCCCTAACTGGTTCCGTGTCCCGTTTTTGGGACTCTTTCGTGGTAAAAACGGTACTCTTTGCAGGAAAAAGTGGAACTGTTCCGTTTTTGGAACGCTTCCGTTTTTGGGACTGTTCCGTTTTCGGTACTTTTTCCAGGATAAGCCTGTAGACTTTGACCTGACGGGTTACTCCAGCCCTGTTTCCAGTATCTGAAATAAACCCGTCCGCTGCCAACTGATCGAGCGCAGAAATGATCGTCTTGCGGTTCATACTGCCAAATTCGGCGATGGCTGAAATGGATGGATACGCCTCCCCATCCTCGTTGGCGTAGTTGGCAAGCGCCATCAGGACCATTTTTGCCGCAAGATTTCCCGGCTTGCATTTTGCCGCCCATGAAAGTGCGTCGAAGCTCACCCCGCGATCCCCCTTTTGAACCGCATGATCTGGGCAAACACCTCGGCGGGCGTCATGCGGTAACGCGCCGCCATGGCCTCGATCCCGGCCCGGTCGATCTCGAACGCGTCCGGCCCGGCTTTCAGGGCCAGTCCCTGAAGATACCGGGCAAGCGCGGCCATGGCGGCGGCATGGGTCATCGTGTCAGGCCCCATTCCCGCGGCTGTTGGCATCGCGAAAGTTAGCCTCCCGGATGACCTGAGCGGCGGCGAGAAGGGCTTTGCCGACTTCCTCGCACTGTTCGAGGTTCAGCCACATGCCAGCCAGAACAGTCGATATTCCCGGTTGATCAGGAATATCCTGCAAAAAATCAATATAAACTCCAAAGTCATCTTCATCCATGAAGGCGGATAGGTAATCTTCCCGATCGGAATCTTCCGGATACACCTGAAATACATGGTTTGATGGCTTCTGACGCCTATTGACAAAGTCAAAATTGACTATGTTATGCATCACGCCGCCTCTCGCGATTGAGCCCACGCTTCCAAAGCGTCAGCATGTTGCAGGCGGGCCTCGGCAGACTTGCGAAGGATCGCGACGTTCCAGTGAATCTCCTCATGGTTCAGAAGTTCACGCAGCTTGTAGGCCGGTTCCTCACCGCGCTTTCGCGGGATCGGATAGCGAACTTGCAGGACGCCCGAGAACAGCTCTCCCTGGTACACCTCGTTCTCGTCGCTCTCGGTGTCATGCTTGCAGGACAGGACTTTCCGGGCGAGGTGCTTGAAGTGCTCTATGCTCGCATATTCAATATGCGGTTCCAGATGGTCATTCACGAATTGGCGATGGACCGCCAATGCAAGGGAGTTTGGGGTGATTATCTCTGCCGAAGAATTATCGGCAATACGGTGCATCTCGACATTGATGTCTTCATGCAGGCTCATGGGCGTTCTCCAATGTTTCAAGAAATCCGATGGCAAGCGGCACAAGACGTTGCACATCACCGGCCATCGCGTCGGTCATGCCGTCGAACAAATTCCCTGGGCTGATCGAGAAATATCCCTTGTTCTCAAGGTCGCGCAGACGCCCCCAGAGCCAGAGCGCCTGCATGCTGAAATCCGGAACCGGATCGGCGGCAACCCGGACCTTTGCCAGCGCGGCAACCCGCGTGGTCGTCGGCTTCTCGGGCCCGGCAAGGGCATCCTCGAACACCTCCGCCGGCACATCGGCAAGGCGCTGGTAACGGTGAGCTTTCTGGCGGCTTATGCCGTTGCTTTCGAGGGCTTCCGCGTATTGGGATTGTTGCGTCACAACCTCGGACGTAACAATCTTCCGTGATTTTCCTCCGATGCCGTTCGGGTTCGGCGTCGGAGCCCGTGCCAACTCTTTCAGCAGTTCCCCAACCCGGCGCTCCGCCCGCAGCCGGACATTCGCAGCCTCGCGCTCGGCTTCGAAATTCTGCGCCTGGCGGTGGTACATTTCCAGCGCCATGGCCTTGTCGCGAATATCCTTGACCTCATCGATCCGCGCGCATTCGG
>JAITWP010000302.1 GCA_031285365.1 Azoarcus sp. | reverse complement strand
CTCTCGGGTGGACAGCTGCAACGAGCACGCTTCGCCCGCCTGATTTTGCAGGACGCGGCCATCATTCTGCTCGACGAACCTTTCGCTGCCATCGACACGCGAACGGTCAGCGATCTGGCGCACCTGATCCTGAACTGGCATACCGAGGGACGCACGGTGCTCACCGTCGTGCATGACCTGATGCAGGTACAGCGTCATTTCCCAACCTGCCTGCTGCTGGCACGCGAACTCGTCGCCTTCGGTCCCACTGCCGAAGTGATGACCGAAACACTGCTTGCCCGTGCCCGACAACTATCCGAAGCGTTCGACGAACATGCCGAAAAATGTTCGCTACCGGAGCCGGCATGATTCTGTACGACCTCTTCATCGCACCATTTGCCGATTTCGATTTCATGCGTCGAGGACTCGCTGGAACGCTGGCGCTGGCGCTTGGGGCCACCCCCGTTGGCGTATTCCTGCTGTTACGTCGAATGAGTCTGATGGGCGATGCGGTGAGCCATGCCATTCTTCCCGGCGCAGCACTTGGTTATCTCGCCTGCGGCCTGTCCCTGGGCGCAATGACGGCCGGTGGCATCATTGCCGGGCTGATCGTTGTGTTCGCCGCCGGGCTGGTGGCACGTACCTCCAACCTCAAGGAAGACGCAAGCCTGGCCGCCTTTTACCTGCTCTCACTCGCTGTCGGGATAACCATCGTGTCTCAGTCCGGGCGCAATCTCGATCTTTTGCATGTGCTCTTCGGTTCGGTGCTCGCCCTCGATGACGCCTCTCTGCTGCTCATCGCCGCCATTGGCAGCATTTCACTTTTCGGTACTGCCATCCTGTTCCGACCACTGGTGCTGGAAAGTTTCGACCCCGCCTTTCTGCGCGCAGTCAGCCGGATGTCCCCGCTTGCGCACTATGGTTTCCTTCTGCTGGCCGTGCTCAATCTCGTGAGCGGTTTTCACGCGCTCGGCACGCTGATGGCCGTCGGCATCATGATTCTGCCCGCAGCCTCCGCACGACTCTGGGCACGCAGGCTGTCCACCATGCTGGCGCTCGCGGCAGGGCTGGCGCTCGTGGCAGGCGTGGCCGGACTGCTGCTTTCTTTCCATACCAACGTTCCCGCAGGTCCCGCCATCATTCTTGTATGCGGACTCGCTTACCTTGTCTCCCTGCTTGCCGCCCCTAGCGGCCTCATCGCCCCTCGCTGGCCCAAACACCAGCATCTGAGTTCGTGAAATCATGGCATTGATGCGTTTCCCTTTCCGGTTCCTGTTGCGCCGCGCATGCCTGACGATGTTTCTCACGTTCGCGTTCGCCCCCGGCGCGCGTGCCGCAGAAATCGAAATCGTCACCAGTTTCAGCATCCTCGCCGATCTGGCCCGCCAGATCGGTGGCGAGCGGGTAAGCGTACACTCCCTCATTGGACCGGGGCAGGATGCACACGCCCATGAACCTCGCCCATCTGACGCACGCCGTATCAGGAATGCGGGGCTGGTCATCCTCAACGGCCTCGGATTCGACGACTGGCTGCCCCGGCTGGTGCACGCCTCCGGCTACCGGGGGACGCTGGTCGTCGCAAGCAACGGTATACGCCCGCTGGCGATGCACAACCATGGGCACATCCATCATGACTCACCACGACACGTCGACCCCCATGCCTGGCAGGACGTTGCCAACGTCCGGATCTACGCCGACAACATCGCCGCCGCTCTGATTGCCGTCGACCCCGTCGGCGCAGAAACCTACCGCACCAACGCCACCCGCTACCGCGCAGCGCTCGATGAACTCGATGCCGACATCCGGGCCGCCATTGCCCGCCTGCCGCAAGAACGGAGGCGGGTTGTGAGCGCACACGATGCCTTCGGCTATTTCGCCCGCGCCTACGGCATGACCTTCCTCGCCCCGGTAGGCGCTGCCGGGCACAGCGCCCCCGGCGCCCGCGATGTTGCCCGTCTCATCGAACAACTGCGAAACGAAAAAATACCTGCCGTCTTCCTCGAAACCGTCGTCGATTCCCGCCTCATCGAGCGCATTCGCGCCGAGTCCGGCGCGGCGATGGGCGGCACGCTCTATTCCGACGCCCTCTCGCCCGCCGAAGGCCCCGCACCCACCTACCTCGCCATGATGCGGCACAATCTCGACACGCTCATGGCGGCGCTTGCGGTGCGCTGAGCATGCTCAAGCAGGGTGAGAAGAAAATTACATGTATGCAATTTTCAGCTTGTAAAACTGCATTCATCGAATAATAATTGAAAGCATTGAAAGCACTTCAAAGGAAACAATAATGAGCACCATGACTGTGCGCAACCTTCCAGACGAAGTCCACCGCGCCTTGCGCGTGCGTGCCGCACAAAATGGCCGTAGCACTGAGGCAGAGGTTCGCGACATCCTGACCCGAATCGCATTGCCCGAAAGGCGCCTTCGTCTGGGAGACGCTTTGTCTGAACTATCTCGTAACTGCGGACTGACGAACGAGGATTTCGAGATTTTCGAGCTCCTGCGCGACAGTACACCTGCCGAACCGATGGAATTTGAATGATTATTCTCGACACCAACGTCGTCTCCGAGGCAATGAAACCGGCATCACATCCTGCTGTGAGATCCTGGATGAACGGTCAAAACCCTGAAACCCTGTATCTCACCAGCGTTACCCAAGCGGAGATCCTTTACGGTATCGCGGCGCTGCCTTCGGGCAAACGCAAAGACGGTTTGACCAGCGCGTTCAGTGGACTGCTGAAATACTTTGCAGGGCGCATATTGCCTTTCGACAGCGAAACGGCACACCACTACGCACAAATGGCCACAACCGCCAAGGCTGCGGGCCGGGCATTTCCTGTGCAGGACGGTTACATCGCCGCCATTGCTGCGAACAGGGGTTTCGCGGTCGCCACCCGCGACACGACTCCTTTCGAGGCTGGCGGAGTACCAATCATCAACCCCTGGATAGCGTGAAACCGCATCTGCCCGTACTTTCCCCGTCTTTTTCCCAAAGGACGCCTAATGCTCACCCTCTCTCTTGCTCAACTCAGTTTCGTCATCGCCGATCTTTCCGGCAACGTGACCCGGATGGCTGCCGCTGCCCGGCGCGCGGCCGCAGATGGCTCGCAGATCGTCGTTTTCACTGAACTGTCGCTCACCGGCTATCCACCCGGCGACCTGCTCGATGACCGGGATTTCCTCGCGCGAGTCGACGCGGCATTGATGAAGGTTTGCGATGCCAGCCGTGTTACGCCCAATCTTTATTGGGTCATTGGCACACCCACGCGGCGAAAGGGACCAGGCAAGACGCTGGAAAACAGCCTGCTCGTACTGAGGAACGGTCAAATTTTACTCCAGTACGCAAAGCAGCTTTTGCCGGACTGCAACACGTTCAATGAGCGATGCTATTTTGAACCGGGCCCGGATAGTGCAGCATGCCTGGAAATCAATGGCACGCGAGTCGGTTTTCTCATCGGCGAGGATATCTGGAACGACGAAGGCAAGGATGCCTCACTCTCCCCACTCGACCGGCTGGCAGCTTCAAGCCCCGATCTCATCGTCGTCATCGATGCCAACCCGTCATG
>JAITWP010000019.1 GCA_031285365.1 Azoarcus sp. | reverse complement strand
ACGTCCCAACCCACGTTATGCCACACCCCGTCAAGGAGTTTCTGCACCTGCACATGAGACGACAGCGAGACTTCGGTGCCTTCGTTTACGACCTCGAAGGCGCCGGGGGGCGGGAGGTTGCGCACACTCACGCTCTGTGCGTGAACGCATCCGGCGATGAGCAAGAAAGCGATGGAGACCGCAATACTTTTCATGGTTGCCTCACGTCGAAGGAGGTCCACACGCGGCTCTCGTGGCGGTTCGGACGGTTCTGATCGTGCCGCGTCAATCTGCCCCTGTCGTGTCCTCCGTGTCCCATGATCGTGGATTGTCCTCCGGGTTTGGCTCCACCGCGTCCCCGAGTATCAGCTTGGCCTGGGTGGGTTCGACACCTTCATCGGCCTGGCGCGTATAGCGAATCTCCAGCTTCTTGCCCCGTTTCGTGTTACGCACGAGCACGTCCTTGACCATCGTGCCTTTTTCGTCGCGGATGTCATCCCCGTCCAGCGGTTCGTCCTTGGAATCGCCGCAAACACTAAAACTCGGAAGCGTCGCGTACAGTTCGTAATATGCCACCTTTTCTTCGAAGCCTATTACGCGATAGACGAGGTAAAGCGTCTGGTCGTCCAGGCGCAGTTCATCCACTACCTCGACATGAGGGGCGATCCAGCAACGATTCTCGCTGAAGGCGCCCATCATATACGCCATTGTCAACAAGCCGCAGGCACCCAGCAAAATAGCCGCTGTGAACAAGCCAACCACCCAGCGAATTGCTTTAGAAGTCCCAGGTTTCATGCCATTCCGCCCAGTATTTGAAAACCTGCGCCACGCCCAGTACCGTCATGTACTGCGACAAGCCATCCGGTATTTTGAGTATGTGCTCGCGGCTGAAGCCCATTGGGATGTCTGAAATGTGGTGGGCGGCCTCGAAAGGTTCATAGTCCCAGATGGAGTCCACGCGCCAGCGCGTGCACATGCGCCTGCGCGTCTTGTCGTCTATGGGCCCCGAGAAAGCCTGCAAATGGAAACGATTGTCGGCATAATGCAAGCGCTTGTTAAACTGCTCGGCGAGCAAGGCGCCGTCGTCGTTCTGCACATGGCCCTGGGTCTTAAAGCAGCGTTGTCCTTTGTCCTTTGACACCGTGGCGAAATGCGTGGATCTCCTGAACTTGAAATCGTCTGATCGCAGTATGGGCACAGGTATGTTCTTGCTGTGGCTCTCCTTGATGAACGCCTTCATTGCCGCCATGGTGTCGCGCACGATGACGGAAGTCGTGTAGAGATCGGGGTTGACCCTCAACGTCTTGCCACCGCCGTGCACGTAATGGTTGGCAAGCGTGGCTGCCTCGGGCATACCTGAAACCTTGCCTCCCCACCAAAACGCCTCGAACAGTTCGACCAGGAAATGCTTTTCGTCTTCGGTGAAGGGCATTCTGGCCTTGGCCTTGCATGTCAGATAGTCGACAGCGTTTTGCATGGCAACCTTGTTGTCGATGGTTCCCCTGGCCAAATGCCAAGCTGGAGCGCCGGGAATGGGTACCGCTTTGGCAAGGCATTGCCTGGCTTTGGCCGCTAAGGCGGTCTGAGATGACATGTGAAACTCCCTTTGTTATTGTGAAAAACAGAATTGAAAGCCATCCTCGCCACAACCCGCAAATCCCCGCCCACCCTCGCGCACTCCCGAATCTCGAACCGCGTCGCTTCATCGAGCGCAGTGAGGGCAGGGAGGTCGAATATCCCGCGGGCGGCATTTCCGACGAGCAGAGGCGCGAGGTAAAGCAGAAGTTCATCCACGTATCCAGCGGCAAGCAGCGCACCGTTGAGTGTGTTTCCGGCTTCCACGTGGATTTCGTTGAGTTCGAGCTTTGCCAGTTCGCGCATCAGGGCGGGGAGATCGACGCGGCCATCCGATGAGGGCAGGGGGAGGATGCGGTGGCCGGATTCGGTGAATGGGCGCAGACGCGCTTCCTCAAGGGTGTCGGCGGTGACGATGAGTATGGGTGCGCCCTGGAGGATGCGGGCCGCAGGGGAGAGTTCCAGTTGGGCATCGAGAAGAATGCGCAGGGGTTGCCGCTCGCAGGGATGCTCGCGCACGGTGAGTTGCGGATCATCGGCCTTGACGGTGCCGATGCCGGTGAGAATGGCGCAGGCGCGTGCGCGCCAGCGGTGACCGTCGGCGCGGGCGGCAGGGCTCGTGATCCATTGGCTCGTGCCGTTTTCCAGCGCGGTTTTGCCGTCGAGGGTGGCGGCGGCCTTGAGCCGCAGCCAGGGACGGTTCCGCGTCATGCGCGAGATGAATCCGATGTTGAGTTCATGCGCTTCATCGGTAAGCAAGCCGCATTCGACGGTGATTCCGGCGGCACGCAGTTGTTCGATGCCGCGTCCGGCCACCTTGGGGTTGGGGTCTTCCATTGCAACGACGACGCGCGTGAGTCCGGCGGCGATGAGTGCGTTGGAGCAGGGCGGGGTACGGCCAAAGTGGGCGCAGGGTTCCAGTGTGACGTAGGCCGTTGCGCCGCGTGCGGCTTCGCCGGCGGCGACGAGCGCCAGGATTTCGGCGTGCGGTTCTCCTGCGTAGCGATGCCAGCCTTCACCGATGATTGCGCCGTCGCGCACGATGACGCAGCCTACTCGCGGGTTGGGCGTGGTGGTGGCGAGCCCCTGTTCGGCGAGCGCGAGCGCGCGCGCCATCGCGTCGCGGTCAGCCGTCGAAAAGGTCATGTTCTTCGGGTTTGTCGGGCAGGTTGGATTCGCGGCGACGTGGGCGGGGTTGCGGCTGTACTTCGCGGACGAGGCTGGAGAAGTCGTCGACGTCGGCAAAGTTGCGATAGACGGAAGCAAAACGGATGTAGGCGACCTTGTCGAGCTTCTTGAGCTCTTTCATTACCAGGTCGCCGACCTGGGCGCTCGGAATCTCGGTTTCGCCGACGGCCAGCAGGCGCGCTTCGATGCGGTCGACAGCGGCTTCCAGCGCCTCGATTGTTACCGGGCGCTTGCGCAGGGCAAGCTGCATGCTGGCGTGGAGTTTGCTGCGTTCGTATTCGCTGCGGTTGCCGTTGCGCTTGACGATGTGCGGCAACTTGAGGTCGATGCGCTCGTAGGTGGTGAAGCGTTTGTCGCAATGCACGCAACGGCGACGACGGCGCACGACGTCGCCGTCGTCATTTTCGCGGGTGTCGGTGACCTGGGTGTTGGGATCACCGCAGAACGGGCATTTCACGGCAGCCTATTTGCCGTACACCGGAAAACGCGCACAGAGCGCCGCCACTTCAGCGCGCACCTTTTTGATCACCGATGCGTCTTCCGGCGCGTCGAGCACGTCGGCAAGCAGGTGGGCGGTTTTTTCCGCTTCGATTTCGGTGAAGCCGCGCGTGGTGATTGCGGGCGAGCCGATGCGGATGCCCGAGGTGACGAAGGGTTTTTCCGGGTCTTTCGGAATGGCGTTCTTGTTGACGGTGATGTGGGCCTGACCCAAAGCGGCTTCGGCAGCCTTGCCGGTGATGTTCTTTGCGCGAAGATCGAGGAGGAAAACGTGGCTCTCCGTGCGGCCCGAGACGATGCGCATGCCCCGTTCCTTGCCGAGTACCTTCGACATGACACGGGCGTTGGCGATGACCTGTTCCTGGTAGAGGCGGAACGCCGGGGTGTCCGCTTCCTTGAAACAGGCTGCCTTGGCAGCGATGACATGCATCAGCGGTCCGCCCTGCAGGCCGGGGAAAACGGCGGAGTTGATTACCTTTTCGTGTTCGGCGCGCATCAGGATGGCGCCGCCGCGCGGTCCGCGCAGGGTTTTATGGGTGGTGGTGGTCACCACGTCGGCGTGCGGCACGGGGTTGGGGTAGTAATCGGCAGCGATGAGTCCGGCGTAATGCGCCATGTCTACCCAGAAAATCGCGCCGATTTCCTTCGCTACTTTCGCAAAGCGCGACCAGTCGATTCTCAGCGAGTAGGCGGAGGCGCCCGCAATGATGATCTTCGGTTTGTGCTGACGCGCCAGATCCTCCATTGCCGCGTAGTCGATGGCTTCTTTTGCGTCAAGCCCGTAGGAGATGACGTTGAACCATTTGCCGGACATGTTGAGCGGCATGCCGTGGGTGAGGTGCCCGCCTTCGGCCAGACTCATGCCCATGATGGTGTCACCCGGTTTGGCAAAGGCCATCAGCACCGCCTGATTGGCCTGTGATCCGGAGCTTGGCTGCACATTGGCGGCTTCTGCCTTGAAAAGCGCCTTCAGCCGGTCGATGGCGATCTGCTCGGTGACGTCGACATGCTCGCAGCCGCCGTAATACCGCTTGCCGGGGTAACCTTCGGCATATTTGTTGGTGAGTTGCGAGCCCTGCGCCTCCAGAACGGCGGGAGAAACGTAGTTTTCGGAAGCAATCAGTTCGATGTGCTCTTCCTGGCGGCGGTTTTCGGCCTGTATGACGGCCCACAGCTCAGGATCGGTTTTGGCGAGAGTGTTTTGCGCGGAGAACATGGAAGGTCTCTATAAATTGGAAGCAGGCGACGATTATACTTACGCCTTTGGTCTTGTTGTCATGGATTCGACTTTGCATACAGAACTTTCGGATTTGCGCACTGAAATCGACGGTATCGACCGCCAGATACTCGATCTCCTGAACCGTCGTGCCCGCTGTGCGCAGGAAGTCGGCAAAGTCAAGTCGCGCCACGGCGAGACGGGCTCTCCCTATCGGCCCGAGCGCGAGGCGCAGGTTTTGCGCCGGATTGCCGAACTCAATCCCGGCCCTCTACCGCCGGGCGCGGTGCGGCAGATTTTCCGCGAAGTGATGTCGGCCTGTCTCGCGCTGGAGTTGCCGCTCAAGGTGACCTATCTCGGCCCGGCGGGAACGTTTTCCGAGAGCGCCAGCCGCAGGCATTTTGGTTCCGCGCCTACTTTCCTGCCGAAAATTTCCATTGATGAAGTTTTTCGCGCCGTGGAATCGGATCACGCGCATTACGGCGTCGTGCCGGTCGAGAATTCGAGCGAGGGCGCGGTAGGCAGCACGCTCGATCTGCTGCTGGCTCACTCGCTCCAGGTTTGCGGCGAAGTGCAGTTGCGCATCCATCATCATCTGCTCTCAAACGCGCCGGAGATTGGCGCAGTGCGCAGGCTTTATTCGCATGCGCAGTCGCTCGCCCAATGTCATGAATGGCTCAATGCCAACCTTGCGGATCTGCCGAGAGTGCCGGTGGCGAGCAACGCCGAAGCGGCGCGCATGGCGGCGGAAGATCCGGAGTCCTGCGCCATTGCCGGGGAAGCGGCGGCGGAGCTTTACGGGCTCGACAAACTTGCTGCGAATATCGAAGACAACCCCAACAACTCGACCCGCTTTCTCGTCATCGCCCGTCATGGCGTGAGTCCTTCCGGACGAGATAAAACCTCGCTCGTGTGTTCCGCTCCCAATCGTCCGGGGGCCGTGTTCGACTTGCTGGAACCTCTTGCGCGTCACGGTGTCGATATGTCACGCCTGCAATCGCGTCCCGCGCCCGACGGGATGTGGGAGTACGTGTTTTACATCGATCTCATCGGCCACCGGGACGACGCGCCGGTGGTTGCCGCGCTGAAGGAGTTGGGGGAACGGGCCGCTTTCCTCAAGATATTGGGGTCGTACCCCATCGCCGAATGAATACCGGGTTTTTTCTGACTGACACGGTAACCCAACCAGGAATCTGCCAATGAATGCCAGTATCGCAAGCCGCGCCCCTGCCCACATACGATCCCTCTCGCCCTATCAGCCGGGCAAACCCGTTTCCGAACTGGCGCGCGAAACCGGGATTCCTGAGACGGAAATCGTCAAGCTTGCCTCCAACGAAAATCCCTTGGGAATGAGTCCGAAGGCCAGGGCGGCAGCGGTTGCCGCGCTGGAAGAGGGCGCCCGCTACCCGGACGGCAACGCCTTTGCACTCAGGGGGGCGCTCGCCCGGAAATACGGCGTGGACATGTCGCAACTGGTGATTGGCAATGGTTCCAACGACGTGCTCGAAATCGCCACCCAGGCGTTTCTTTCGCCCGATGCGTCGGCGGTTTTTGCTCAGTACTCATTCGCTGTCTACCCCCTGGCGACGATTGCGCGCGGCGCGCGCTGCATCCAGGTTCCGGCCAGGAACTACGGGCACGATCTCGACGCGATGCTCTCGGCCATCGACCCGACCACCCGTATCGTCTTTATTGCCAATCCCAACAACCCGACCGGAACCTTCCTGTCGGGCAATGAGATCGAAGCCTTTCTCGCCCGTGTGCCGCAGGATGTGCTGGTGGTGCTCGACGAGGCTTACACCGAATTCCTGTCGGCTGACTTGCGTTACGACGCCATCGGCTGGGTTACGCGCTTTCCCAACCTGCTGGTTTCCCGCACGCTCTGCAAGGCTTATGGGTTGGCGGGGCTGCGCCTTGGTTATGGTGTTGCGCATCCGGAGGTTGCTGATCTCATGAACCGGGTTCGGCAACCCTTCAACGCCTCCTGCGTGGCGCAGGCCGCAGCCGTGGCCGCGCTCGAAGATCAGGATTTTGTCGAAAAAGCCGCTGAAAACAACCGCCGGGGCATGGCTCAACTGACAGCGGCTTTCGCTGAATTGGGGCTGGAATGGATACCTTCCTTCGGCAATTTCGTCACCGTTCGGGTGGGGGACGGTGCCAGGGTTGACAAGTCCCTGCTTGCGCAGGGTGTCATCGTGCGACCCATCGGCGGTTACGGCATGCCGGAATGGTTGCGTGTTTCCATTGGTTTGCCGGAGGAAAACGCGCGTTTCATCGCGGCGTTGCGGCGGGCGTTGGACTAAACTGAACCTGAGTTTGAAACAAGAAGAAAAGTGAATAGGGGAAAAAACGCGTCATGGTCTTGATCGATAAACTGGTGGTGTGCGGAGTCGGACTCATTGGGGGTTCCTTTGCGCTCGCCCTGCGGCACAGGAAAAAAGTAGGACGCATTGTCGGCATCGGGCGATCAAAGGAATCGCTCGAACGTGCCAGAGAGCTTGGTGTCATCGATGAGATTGCCCCTGACTGGGCTTCGGCGCTCGACGGGGCTGATTTCGTCCTGCTGGCGATGCCGGTGGGTCAAACCGACGCGGCCATGGAAGCGATGGCTCCTCATCTGCAAGCGCAGACCATCGTCACCGATGCCGGGAGCACCAAGCGTGATGTCATCGCTGCTGCCTATCTTCGTCTCGATGCCCATCTGTCGCGTGTCGTTCCCGCGCATCCCATAGCAGGAACCGAAAAAAGCGGTGTAGAGGCTGCCAGCGCCACGCTTTTTCGGGGCAAGCGCACGGTTCTGACCCCGTTGCCGGAAAACGATCCTGCTGCCGTCGAGCAGGTGAGGAAAGCCTGGCAAGCCTGCGGCGCGTCGGTCGTCGACATGGCCCCTCAAGATCACGACCGTGTATTTGCCGCTGTCAGCCACCTGCCGCATCTGCTGGCCTTCGGACTCGTTCATGAACTTGCTGCCCGCGCCAATGCCGAACTGTTGTTCTCCCATGCTGCCAGCGGTTTCCGCGACTTCACCCGCATCGCCGCGAGCCATCCCGAAATGTGGCGCGATATCTGCCTTGCCAACCGTCAGGCGCTTCTGGGTGAACTCGACCAATTCCTTGGCGAACTCGCCCTCATCCGCTCCCTGCTGCTCTCCAATAACGGCCCGCGGCTTGAACAGCTTTTTGAAGAAGCGCGTCAGGCGAGGACGAAGTGGGGGGAAGATCGGGCAAGGGAGAGGGGAGAGGAAAAGCAGGAGATTGTGGTTGTTAATGGGAGTTAGGCTGTATCCGTATCGTTGTTCGTTTCAAGCAAGCTGGCCTCAAGAGGTAATCACAATGCGCTTTGCCGTCGTCATTGAACAAGCCCGCGGCAACTACTCCGCATACGTTCCTGATCTTCCGGGTTGTGTTGCTACAGGCAGCACTATTGAAGAAGTCGAAACCCAAATCCGCGAAGCCATCACTTTTCATCTTGAGGGGCTTCGTGAAGATGGCATTTCTCTGCCCCATCCCGCAAGTCAGGTCGAATACGTGGAAATTACTGCCTAACCTTGCGCTCAAGCGGACGCACATCCCGTGTGTCGCTTGCCTTGTGCGTTCTTAGGACTCGGCGTGAGTTCGCGTCAGCCCTTGGTCGTGGCAGCCTTCGGCCGTGGCAGCCCTCGGTCGTGGGGAGTGCGCGCGTGCCCGCACAACCACCCCGGCCCTTCGGGCCACCCCTCCACAGAGGGGAATTACCCCGGGGCTGCTGGGTTTTTCAGCAGGCCGGGGCTTCGCTCACTTACCCTTTTTCTTTTTCTTCTTCGGCTCAAGGTTTTCGTACAGGACGATGAATTCCTGCGTCAGCTTGTGGCGGGGGTCGAGATGGATCATCGGGGCCGCGCGTTCGTGTGATTCCTTGATCTTCACCGAGGCGGACAGATACGGTTGCAGTACCGGCAAGCCTTCGTCGATCAGTTCCTGCACGACTTTTTGCGGCAGGTTGGCGCGGGGCTGGTATTGGTTGACCACGATGCCTTCCACTTTCAGGTCGCGGTTGTGGTCGGTGCGGATTTCTTCGGCGTTGGCAAGCAGTGAGTAGAGCGCGTTGCGCGAAAACTCGTCGCAATCGAAGGGAATCAGGCAGGCATCTGCGGCGATCAGCGCCGAACGTGTAAAGAAGTTGAGCGCGGGAGGGGTGTCGATGAACACCTGGTCGAAGTCTTCATCGATCTCATCAAGCGCCTCGCGCAGCTTGTAGATTTTGTAGCGGGATTCCAGCTTGCCCTGCAATTCTTCCAGCCTCGGATGTGAGGGCAGCAGCGAGAGGCGCTCGAAAGGCGAGGCGACGACGAAATCGATCGTTTCCTTGGGGTTGAGCCGGAACGTCAGGCTTTGCTCGAAGAAGTCCGCGAGCGTGACCTCTGGGGGGTCGGTGCGGCTGCCAAGCAGGTACTGGGTGGAGTTGCCCTGCGGGTCGAGGTCGATCACCAGTGTGCGTTTGCCTTTTTGGGCGCTGATGGCGGCCAGATTGCAGGTAATGGTGGATTTACCGACCCCGCCTTTTTGATTGAATACCACGCGCCGCATGATGTTTCCCTCCCCTGATTGTGGTCATCCGGCATTGTGCCCGCTCCCGGCGGAAAAATGAACACGAGGCGAGTTTCGATTCCGTAGCGGATGGTTTGGTGGAGCTCCTTCGCTCCGCGTTTTTGGTTGTTTTTGGATTCCCGACTTTATCCTGCCTGCTGCGCGTGGGTGCGGCGCAGTAGTGCACGGCCGAGGGTAAACCCCAAACGCTTTACCCTGTACGCATCCTCTTCCGGAAAGCTAAAATACGCCCTTTCGGCTTCGCCCGCGTCTATCGGGGCGCATCACTGGGTTCAAAGGAAAAACATGGATCAGGATTTCATCGCTGCGGCGCTCGAATACCATCGTACGCCGACGCGCGGGAAGATTTCGGTTGTGCCGACCAAGAGCTTGACCAACCAGCGTGATCTCGCGCTGGCCTATTCGCCGGGGGTTGCGGCGGCGTGCGAAGCGATCGTTGCCGATCCGGAGCAGGTGCGCGAATTCACCAGCCGGGGCAATCTCGTGGCGGTCGTCACAAACGGGACGGCGGTGCTTGGCCTGGGGAACATCGGCCCGCTCGCCTCCAAGCCGGTGATGGAAGGCAAGGGCTGCCTTTTCAAGAAAT
>JAITWP010000249.1 GCA_031285365.1 Azoarcus sp. | reverse complement strand
ATCATCCCGTGCCCACTTGCGCACGTTTTCAAACAGGTACGAGGGCCGGATGTAGAAACCTTTTTCGTTAATGATTTCCTGCCGACCCTGTTGGGCAGCGGAATCGTTCAGTCTGGCGTAGTCGAAGTTCGGGTCGCCTGCCTTGCGTTCCTGAGCATTCAGGTAGGCAGTCAAGTTTTCCGAGATGAATCGGTAGAACAACATGCCGAGCACGTAGCTCTTGAAATCCCAACCGTCCACGCTGCCGCGCAAGTCGTTGGCGATGCGCCAGATGGTTTTGTGCAGTTCCGCCCGTTCGATTTCCTTGTTGCTGCTCATGGTTGGGTGGCCTTTTGGTGGGATTCTATGTGTCAAGCATGGCGATTTATTGCCCAATGTACTCAGCAATAGCCCGACGAGTCAGATCATTGAGGGACATGGAACGCTTGGCCGCTTCAACACTTGCCGCTAGATGCAGGTCATGCCCAACACGAACGTTGAATGAACCCTTACATGGAATCTCAGGGGAATAGCCCTTAGCCTCACAGTCAGACAGGTATTCATCCACGGCATCATGGAATGCTTGCGATAGCTCGGCCACAGTCTGCCCCTCATAGCTCACTAAAGCACGGATGAACTGCAACCTGCCGAACAAGCAGTTATCCTCGGGGCTGGCTTCGATAGAGCCATAGTATCCACGGTAGTTAAGCATATTGTTCATCGGATTAGCCCCCCTTCTTTCAGATGTTCCACTACCTGCCGTTTCACATAGGCTTTAAGTTCGTTGCCCGGATGCGGCCTATGCAGACTGATAGCCATAAGAGGATTGCCATTGTCGAACTTGACACGGGAACCACTGCCTTGCACCTGCCGGTAGCCTACTGAACACAGCAGCGTTACCAACTCCTGCCAAGTCATGACAACCTGCGGATTCAGTAGTTTCTCAGTCAGCTTTCCTTGTTTCGACATTGCGCCCCCAAGCATCTTCAGATGCTCTTCAGCAACTAAGTATAGTCGCTACACCCTGTACGTTCAACCTGCCATGGCCGTCAACCGTGCGTAGGTGGTGATGAATTTCCGAGGGCAGGTCAGGACTGCTACGGACACAAAAAAGGCCGGAACCCTTGCTTTTATTCAGGTTTTCGGCCTTCGTCGGACTGCTTCGGAATGGTAGTTGGTGCCCTCGACAGGATTCGAACCCGTGACCTTCGGTTTACAAAACCGTTGCTCTACCAACTGAGCTACAAGGGCGTGGCGCTGCTGTATCAACATGCGCGGCGCGGATTGTAGCCGAAGTTGCGCCGCGTGTTTGACTGGTGTGATCTCTATCCGGCAATTTTCATGCTTTCGATCAGGATCGAGCCGCAATGCTTGGCTCCTCTAGGCAGGGCATCGTTGCCGACGGCGACAATGTTGCGGAACATGTCGCGCAGGTTGCCCGCGATGGTGATTTCCTGCACCGGATGCTTGATCTTCCCCTTTTCTACCCAGAAACCCGCCGCGCCGCGCGAGTAGTCGCCAGTGACGTAGTTGATGCCGTGCCCGAGGAGTTCGGTGACGAGCAGCCCCTTGTCCATCTTGCGCAACAGCGCGTCGAGGTCGTCTTCACCGGATCTGACCCGGAGGTTGTGCGAGCCGCCCGCGATGCCCGTGGTCTGGAGACCGAGTTTGCGGGCGGAGTAGGTGGAGAGGAAATAACCCTGCAATACGCCGTCGGTCACGACTTCGCGGTCGTGGGTGGCAACCCCGTCGCTGTCGAACCAGGTTGCGCCGAAGGCTTTCTTGAGGTGAGGGCGCTCGCTGATGTGGATGATGGGCGAAAATACCTGTTGGCCAAGGGTGTCGAGCAGAAAGCTCGAACGGCGATAAAGCGCACCGCCGCTTGCGGCCTGCACGAAGTTGCCGATGAGCCCTACCGCGAGCGGCGCTTCAAAGATGACCGGAACCTGACGGGTGCGGATTTTCTTTGCGCCGAGACGGGCCAGCGCACGTTCTCCGGCAATGCGGCCGACGTCTTCGACGGAAAGAATCTCGGCCGCGTCACGACGGGAATCGTGCCAGTATTCGCGTTGCATGGCGTCACCTTCGCCCGCGATGACTGCACATGACAGCCCGTGACGGGTGCTGGCAAAACCGCCCATGAAACCGTGGCTGTTGGCGGAAACGAAATGCGATTGATGGGTGGAGACGTTCGCGCCTTCGGAATTGCGAATCAAGGGATCGACCGCGAAGGCGGCTTCTTCACACAGCCGCGCCAGTGTGATGGCGTCGTCAACTTCAATATCCCAAGGGTGAAACAGGTCGAGGTCGGGGCACTCACGCGCCATCGATGCCTTGTCGGCAAGCCCGGCGCAAGGGTCGGGAGCGGTGAAACGGGCAATCGAGAGCGCCGCATCCACCGCGGAGTTGAGCGCGGTGCGGGAAAAGTCGGACGTGCTCGCATGTCCACGCCGTTGCCCCAGATAAACCGTGATCTCGACTCCCTTGTCACGGTTGTATTCGATGGTATCGACAGTGCCCATGCGTACGGAAACCGACTGGCCGAAGCCCTCCGAAATATCCAGTTCGCAGGCCGAGGCGCCGCGTTTGCGGGCGGCCTTGAGAATGTCGGAGGCAATCTCTCGCAGCCGGGATTGGGTGTAGGAAAAACCGGGATCGGGATTGGAAGTCATGGGCGGACGACGGCATACAAAGTTATGATTCTACCCTGTTCATGACCTCAGCTTGCCGACCACAATGGTTTTTCGCCCTAACTTCGATACTCCCCTCCATTCATCGCAGCACGATGCCGACGAGCCGCCAAGCAAAACCCGCCGCAAACGGGAGATGCAGAACCTTCAGGATCTGGGTGCGCAACTGGTTGCCCTTGCGCCTGCACAGTTGAAGAAATTTCCCGTGCCGGGGGAACTTCTGGCCGCCATTGCCGAGGCGCAGCGCTTTACCCGCAAGGACGAAGCTCTGCGTCGACAGATGCAATATATCGGCAAACTCATGCGCGGCATCGACCCGGAACCGATCCGTGCCCGCCTCGCCGTGTTGCGCGGCGAGTCAGCAAGTGAGATTGCGCGTCAGCATCGGCTGGAGCGATTGCGCGAAGAATTGCTTGCCGATGAAAGGACGGTTGAGACCATCGTTCGCGAATGGCCGGGAGCTGATATTCAACGATTGCGCGTCTTGCGGCGCAATGCCCTGAAAGAACGCGAACAGCAACGACCCCCCCGCGCGTATCGAGAAATTTTCAGGGTTTTGCGCGAGCTCGGACTCGATTCTCCGCAGGAGGAAGCCAGCGTACCGCCCGCTCCGGAGTCTGAAGACGAGTGAGGCAGAAGCCATAATGATGAGTTCCGGGTAGGCTACAATCCAATACCTTTTGCCTTCAAGCCAATATGCTCAAGAATCAAATCGACGATGTCCGTATTGCCGAAATAAAAGAATTGGCTCCGCCTGCGCACGTATTGCGCGAATTTCCGGCCACACCCGTGGCGGCGGAAACGGCCTTCGACGCACGTCAGGCCATACATCGAATTCTGTTTGGCGCCGATGACCGCCTGCTGGTCGTGATTGGGCCATGCTCGATCCACGATGCCCAGGCCGCCCGCGAATATGCGCGTCGGCTGAAGATCGAGGCGGATCGCCTCAGGAATGATCTCCTGATCGTGATGCGGGTTTATTTCGAGAAGCCGCGCACCACCGTGGGTTGGAAGGGGTTCGTCAACGACCCTCATCTGGACGGCAGCTATGCAATCAACGAGGGCGTGCGGCTGGCGCGCGGCCTGTTGTGGGAAATCAATGAGATGGGGCTGCCAGCGGGCACCGAGTTTCTCGACATGATTACGCCGCAGTATTTTGCCGATCTCGTGTCCTGGGGCGCGATTGGGGCGCGCACCACCGAGAGTCAGGTACACCGCGAACTGGCTTCCGGGCTGTCGTGTCCTGTCGGGTTCAAGAACGGAACCGACGGTAATGTGCGAATCGCCGTCGACGCGATCAAGGCCGCGCAATCTCCGCATCACTTCCTGAGCGTTACCAAGGGTGGTCATTCCGCCATCGTCACCACACGCGGCAACGAGGATTGTCATCTCATCCTGCGCGGTGGCAAGGAGCCGAATTTCGATGCTGCCAGTGTCGATGCCGTCTGCCGTGATCTAGCCGCTGCCGGGGTTCCGTCCAAGGTGATGGTCGACTTTTCGCACGCCAACAGCCGCAAACAGTACCGCCTGCAAATCGAGGTGGCACGCGACGTGGCCGTGCAGCTTGGCGCGGGCGAGGAACGCATCATCGGCGTGATGGCGGAATCCCATCTCAAGGAAGGCCGACAGGATCTGGTTCAGGGGGTTGCGCCCGAGTACGGCAAGAGCATCACCGATGCCTGTATCGGTTGGGAAGACAGCGTGGCCGTGCTCGATCTGCTTGCTGGCAGCGTGCGCCAGCGCCGAATTGCGCGCGCGGCGGTTGGGGCGGTCGAATAGGCGCGGGTTCGACTTAGGCCGGAGTCTGGTTGGATTCCAGCCAGAGTCGGGCATCTTCCTCGTTGTCGAAAACCTTTATTTCCGCATCGACAAAGAATTGCGAAACCCATGCGCTCCATGTGACCCACTGATCATCGGTCAGGATGGCGATGCGGCGGAAATCATGGGCGTGCCGCAGGGTGTGGCGGATTTCTTCCACGGCGAGATCGACGGTGAAGCCAGACATTTCGCGCAGGTCGAACAGTACGTCGAGCGATCCGCCAGTCTTGATCATGTAATCGGCCAGTTCTTCAAATTCACGGCAGTCGGCCAGGGTGAATTCGCCGAAAACAACGGCGGCAATCAGGTCGTCGCGGTGGTCGATGCTTATCATGAAACTCCTCCATGTCATCCAGATGGGTCTTCCACAGGGACGTTACCATACCTGACCCCCACTGCGGCACATGAATGCGCGACGATTCAACGCGACCGATTGCGCGGCAGGATCACGGTGGCGAGAAGACCGCCTTCGGGATGGTTGCCCAGGCGGATGTTACCGTGCTGGACGTGGAGCAGATTGCGGGTGATCGACAGGCCCAGGCCGGTTCCGCCGGTTTCGCGGTTGCGGGAGAATTCGGTACGGTAGAACGGCTCGAAGACGCGATCTATTTCTTCCACTGGCAGGCCGGGGCCGTGGTCGCGTACAAGGATGTGAACTTCATTCGGGGTTTCGGAGAGGGTGATGTCAACCGACTGGCCGAATTTCACGCCGTTTTCGATCAGATTCCACAGAGCCCGCCGAAGCGCGACGGAGTGCCCGGTGAAGGGTTCGCTTGCCTGTCCTGTCACGGAAACCGCCCAGCCCATGTCGGTGGCGTCGCCGGTGAGCGCCGCGAGAAGACCGTTGAGGTCGATGGGCTGTGCCGGGGCGCTGATTTCCATGCTGCGGGCGTAGTCGAGTCCCTCCCGGATGAGGTTTTGCATGGTGTCGAGATCGGACTGAATACGCTCTTGCAGGGTTGCGTCGTCGATCATTTCAGCGCGCAGGCGCAGACGGGTGATGGGGGTTTGCAGGTCGTGGGAGATGGCGGCAAGGATGCGGGTGCGCTCGTGCATGTGGGCGCTGATGCGTTGTTGCATCTGGTTGAAGGCTTCCGCGGCCTGGATGACTTCGGTGGGACCTTCGGGTTCGAGTGGTGCTCGTTCGGGGTCTTCGCCAAGCGCGCGTGCGGCGGCGGACAGGTTTGAGAGTGGCCGGGTGGCAATGCGCACGCAAATCCAGGTCAGGATGCCGACGCCGATGAGCAGCGCGAGGAGCGAACCGGGCAGGGCCGAGGCGTATGAATAAGAGAGCGTGGGCGGTTGATCGGGCATGGGGTACCGGCCGCGCAGGCGGGCAATGAGTGTGGAGCCATCTGTCAGCTTCACGGAAACGGCCAGGGGTTCGTATCTGGGAGGGCCACGGCCTTCTCCGCGCTGAGTTGGGGGCCCGCGGCCTTCTCCGCGTGGGTAGGTGTACAGGGCAATTTGACGATCAGGCATGGCTTCGCGCAGTGCTGGCAACAGGGGGTGGTCGTCGGGGAGCAACCGGGCATGCTCGGGCAGGCTCAAACCAAGACGCAACCGGCCTCGTCGACCATCTCCCTGTTCTTCGTCGAGCATCCGGTGACGTTCTTCCAGTGAGAGATTGTCCAGAATGTCGGCATTGGAGGAGACTTCCCGGGCAAACCCTTCAGACCAGACCTGATATTCCCGGGCAAACCCTTCAGACAAGAGCTGATTCCGGTCATTGATGAAAATGGCAATGCTGACGGCCAGCACGAGGCAAATGCCAATCAGCCAGATCAGCATCAGGCGCGAGAACAGGCTGCGGGGCCAGAGGCGTTTCATCATGATGGCTCGGCTTGGGTGACTTCGCAGGCGAGGACATAGCCTTCGTTGCGCACGGTCTTGATGATGGCCGGTTCGCGTGCGTTGTCGTTGAGCCGCTGCCGCACACGGCTGATCAGCAGGTCGATGGAACGGTCGAAGACATCGGCTTCGCGCCCCTGGGTGAGTTCCATCAACTGATCGCGCGAGAGCACTTTCTGGGGATGGGCGAGAAAAATGCTGAGAATGCGGAATTCGGCCCCGGACAGGGCGACGATGGTTCCGTCCTGGTCGATGAGGTGACGGGCGACGGTATCCAGTCGCCAGTGGGTGAAATGCAGTTCGCGTCCCTGTGTGGCGGGCGTGGCGGCCATGTTCGGAGGCAGGGCGCGCGCGCGGCGCAGGATGGCCCGAACCCGGGCATAGAGTTCGCGAGGAACGAACGGCTTCGGCAAATAATCGTCCGCGCCCATTTCGAGACCGATGATGCGATCCATGTCTTCGCTGCGTGCGGTCAGCATCAGTACGGGTGTGCCGGCGTTGGGGGAGTCGCTGGCGCGCAGGTTGCGGCACAGGGTAAGGCCGTCTTCTCCCGGCATCATGATGTCGAGCACGATCAGGTCGATGCGGTGGTTTTCCAGCGCGGTGCGCATTTCGCGGCCGTCGCAGGCCGTGATGCAGCGTAATCCCTGTTTTTCAAGATAGCCGGCCAACAGCGTGCGAATATCCCGATCATCGTCAACGATCAGAATGTGGTCTTGGGAGGACATGGAGAACTCTCCTTGATGGGTGTTTTTTTCCTAAACGCTGCACATATTAAGTGGCCGCGGAATCGATTTGTATCATTTTGTATCAATCGGGTTGTTTGAAACACAATGCTTCAATTTGGCGGCTTTACGGTATGGTCGCTCCTCGTTTTTGAGAGTTAAATACGTCTGTCGCCCGGCGCAATGGGCGTAACGAATCCAACAGAAAGGAGAACACTCATGAAAACTTGGATCAAAACATCGCTCGTGACCGCACTGGCGGCAACGACCCTGCTCAGCGGCGCGGCTTTTGCCCAATGCGGCGGATGGGGCGGAGGCGGATACGGTCACGGACCCGGTTGGCGCAATGCCACCCCCGAGCAGATGAAGGAACGGATGGAGCAACGGGTGGAATTGAAATTGGCGCGGCTTGAGCTTGCGCTGGCGCTGACTCCGGAACAAAGACCGGCCTGGGCGGATTTCAAGAAAGCTACCGAGGCCCGTGCCGAGGCCATGCAGAAGGAAATGGAAAACAGGCGTAATGCCGGAGTGCCCAAGACGGCGATCGAGCGACTGGCGCGTGCGGAAGAGCACAATAAAAAGCGCGCAGGCATGTTGGCTGATATGCGCAAGTCGGTCGAGGCGTTTTATGGCAAGCTGAATGCGGCCCAAAAGACGGTATTTGATGCCGAAGCGGCCAATTTCGGTGGCGCCTGCGGCATGGGCGGGCCGGGTTATGGTCCGGGTTACGGCGGGCCTGGCTGCATGGCAGGAGAGCCGGGAGCCTGCTTCGAGAACCGGGGTTCTGGCAAAGGAGCCGGACGAGGCAGGCGTTGATGGCGTAGGGGCGGATGGCAATCCGCCCGAATAAAACCGGCAATCCGCCCGTTCCTCCGATTCCGCCCGAATGGATGGTTCGTCCGTCGATTCGGGCGGATTGCCATCCGCCCCTTGTATCTTCCATCCTGTCATGGTTAGCTGCCCTGACCCGAGAAGGAGGAAGCTTGTTCCGCCCCTTAAGGCATTGACCTTGTCGCGTAGACAAAGCCCTTCTTCTCCCCTCTCGCTGACACAGACACTGAACGGTAGCCAAGGGCTGGAACCCTGTATGTACAAGGCAAGTGGGTGAGTTGGCGTACTTTTGATGGAGGAAGGCATGTTTTATCTGGGAATCGATGTCTCCAAGGCCAAGCTCGATTGTTGTTTGTTGAAAGAAGATCTTCCCGAGAAACGCAAGAGCAAAATCGTCGCCAATTCTGTGACCGGGGTTGCCGATTTACTGCTCTGGCTGAGCAGGCAAGGGGCAGAGCCTGCCCATACCCATGCTTTGCTGGAAGGTACCGGGGTGTACCACGAATCGGCGGCTGCCGCGCTTCATGACAGCGGTCTCACCGTCTCCATCCTCAACCCGGCGCAAGTTCGGGATTTTGGAAAGGGTTTGGCTGTGCGCACCAAGACCGATGCTGTGGACAGTGGGCTGTTGGCCCGTTTCGGGCTGCTCCAGCGGCCAGCCCCTTGGCAGCCTGCGCCCGTGCATGTCAGAAAACTGCGGGCGCTTCTGGCTCGTTGTCAGGCCCTGTCGGAAGATTTGCAGCGTGAGCGCAACCGACGGGAGAAGGCACAGGCCACCGAGAC
>JAITWP010000245.1 GCA_031285365.1 Azoarcus sp. | reverse complement strand
GAAATCAGCACGGGCCGTGCGTTTTGGCGTACTCGTTCAGATGGGGCATGTACTGCATATCTTCCTGATTGATATGGCCAAGCCACCATTTTTTCAGAAAACTGAACAGTTCCCTGGAGTCGTTTTCCTGTACGGCGGAGTACTCGATGCGTCCCGTATCCTGGGTCAGTTTTTTGTGCAGCTCCCTGTGTTTTTCGAGATCGGGATACTTGGCGGCCTCAAGAATGCGTTCCTCGGTGATGAAATGGATGCGGATGTAGGTTTTCAGCGCGTCGCCGATGAGTAAATACAGCGAGCTGTCGCCAGCCCCTCTTTCCGCCAGGTAATGAAACGAGTTGATGATGGAAACAATGCAACGATGTTGCTCATCGATGATGGGAATACCCGTTTCGTTGCACTCCTGCCATTTTATAAAAAGTGCATTTTTCATGTTCGTGCCCCCCGTGAATTCCGAACAGGATTGCGGATACGATGCCAATTATCATAGTGTCTGTTTTTCTGGGCAGTGAAAAATTTGCGATTTGGGTACAGGTCGGGCGCCATGGTGCTATGCGCTTTTACTCCTTCCGTCACCCGCTTTCGCGGGTGCCACCTTCCTACTCCTTCCGTCACCCGCCTCCGGCGGGTGCCACCTTCCTCAAGAGGAAGGCTATAGGGTCAGCGCGCCTTCGGCGCGGAGGGAAACCCTACCAGTGCGCCCGAACTGCTTGTTCCGTTTTTCCAGCCGCGCGAAGCGCGCAAACATAAAGCCTTCCTCTTGAGGAAGGTGGCACCCGCGAAGCGGGTGACGGAAGGAGTAACAGGCGACATAATATCCACGTTCTATCATGGTAAAGCGACTGATAGTTATAAACTATCAAACACATACCAAATTACAATTGGCATTGCATGCGAGTCGGGCGCTATGATGCATCCCACGTTGTTACAGGCAGCGCGCCGGTCGTACCGGACATAATCCGTTGTAATCCACCACGAGGAGTCAGACACATGAACAATTCTCTCATCAACACCCAGGTTCTCCCGTTCAAGGCCATGGCCTACCAGAATGGCAAGTTCATCGAGGTTTCGGATGCCACCATCAAGGGCAAGTGGGCCGTCTTCTTTTTCTATCCGGCTGACTTCACGTTTGTCTGCCCAACCGAACTGGGCGATCTGGCCGACAATTACGCGGAATTCAAGAAGCTGGGCGTGGAAATCTACGGAGTGTCCACGGATACGCACTTTACCCACAAGGCTTGGCACGACGCTTCCGACACGATCAGGAAGATCGAATATCCGCTGGTCGGCGATCCCACTCACGTCATCAGCAAGAACTTCGGTGTCTATATCGAGGAACTCGGTGTCGATGAGCGCGGTACTTTCGTGGTCGACCCGGACGGCAAGATACAGATCATCGAGATCAATGCCGGCAACATTGGCCGCAATGCGCAGGAGTTGCTGCGCAAGGTGAAGGCCGCTCAGTACGTTGCCGCTCATCCGGGTGAAGTCTGCCCAGCCAAATGGAAGGAAGGTGACAAAACTCTTGCCCCTTCCATTGATCTCGTCGGCAAAATCTGAACGCATCACATGTTGGGGCGGGTCTCAGACCCGCCCCAACCCCTTACAAGGAATCCGCCATGCTCGATGACAACATCAAGGCCCAGTTGCAGGCTTATCTGGAAAAAGTCGTCCAACCCATCGAACTGGTGGCTTCTCTTGACGATGGCGACGTTTCCCGTGAAATACGCGAACTGATCCACGAGATTGCGGCGCTTTCCGACAAGGTGAGCGCGCGCGAGGACGGGCAGTTCGAGCGCCGTCCGTCTTTTGGCATTGCCCGCATGGGCGAAGCGCCGCGCATCCACTTTGCGGGGTTGCCGATGGGGCACGAATTCACCTCGCTCATCCTCGCCCTGCTGCAAACCGGCGGACATCCACCCAAGGCCGAGCCTGAGACGCTTGAGCAGATTCGCGCTCTGAAAGGGGAATTCCGTTTCGAGACGTTCGTTTCGCTTTCCTGCCACAATTGCCCGGATGTCGTGCAGGCGTTCAATCTGATGGCGGTGATGAACCCCGGCGTCAGTCATGTGATGATCGACGGGGCGCTGTTCCAGGATGAGGTGGAAAGGCGGAAAGTCATGGCCGTGCCCAATGTGTTCCTCAACGGCCAGCCGTTCGATCAGGGTCGGATGGAGCTTGCCGGGATTTTGTCCAGGGTTGACCCGGCTGCAATGGCGGGAGCGGCAGAAAAAATCTCTGCCAAAGCGCCGTTCGACGTGCTTGTGGTCGGTGGAGGGCCTGCGGGTTCGGCGGCGGCTATCTACGCCGCGCGAAAGGGTATCCGTACCGGCATTGTTGCCGAGCGTTTCGGGGGGCAGGTGCTCGATACGCTTGCCATCGAGAACTTCATTTCAGTCAAGGAAACCGAAGGACCGAAACTGGCTGCCGCGCTCGAAGAGCATGTGCGCCACTACGACGTCGATGTGATGAGCCATCAAAAAGTCGCCAGCTTCACCTCGGCGGCGCAGTCTGGTGCGCTCATCGAGGTGCAACTCGAAAGCGGCGCAGTCCTGAAGGCGAGAAGCGTGATTCTGGCGACCGGCGCCCGCTGGCGTGAGATGAATGTGCCCGGTGAAAGGGAATTTCGCGGCAAGGGCGTGGCTTATTGTCCGCACTGTGACGGGCCGCTTTTCAAGGGCAAGCGCGTGGCGGTCATTGGCGGCGGCAATTCCGGCGTGGAAGCGGCCATTGATCTTGCCGGGATCGTTGCGCATGTAACCCTGCTCGAATTTGACACGAAACTGCGAGCCGATCTGGTGTTGCAGGAAAAGCTTACTTCTCTTCCCAACGTGACGATCATCACGAATGCCCAGACGACCCAAGTCACCGGCACGGACAAGGTCAATGGTCTCGTCTATCAGGATCGGGAGTCGGGCAAAAGCCACAGGCTCGATCTCGAAGGTATTTTTGTACAGATCGGTCTTTTGCCGAATACCGATTACGTCAGAGAGGTGGTCAACGTCACCAGAACCGGCGAAATCGAGATCGATTCGCGCGGGCAGACTTCCGCGCACGGCATCTTTGCCGCTGGGGACTGCACGACGGTTCCCTACAAGCAGATCATCATCGCAATGGGAGAGGGGGCAAAGGCAAGCCTGTCCGCGTTCGAGTATCTGATCAGGACGTCTACCCCGGTGGGTTGAGCGAGCCAACTTGTGACGATACCGTCCGCGCCGCCACTTGCGCTCTACGTGCATTTTCCGTGGTGCGTGCGCAAGTGCCCCTATTGCGATTTCAACTCGCACGCGCCGTGCGAGGGAGGCAATGATTTTCCATTCGCGGCCTGGAATGATGCTGTGGCCGCCGACCTGGAAGCGGCCTTGCCGCAGATCGAGGGGCGTAGTGTCCATAGCGTCTTCATCGGTGGCGGCACGCCGAGTCTGTTGCCGTCGATTGCGCTGGAAAAACTGCTGGATACCCTGCGTGCGCGGTTGACGTTCGAGCCGGGGATCGAAATCACGCTGGAAGCGAATCCGGGAGCCGTGGAGGTTTCGCGCTTTCGCGATTATTGCGCGGCGGGCGTTACGCGGCTCTCAATCGGCGTCCAGAGTTTTAACGACGGCCTGCTTGCCCGCATTGGCCGCATCCACAATGGGAGCGAATCCCGTCGGGCGCAGGAGGTGGCGCTTGCGCATTTCGAGCGGGTCAATGTCGATCTGATGTATGGGTTGCCCGGACAAACGCCTGAGCAGGCGTTGTCCGATCTGGAAATCGCCGTGAGTTCCGGCATTCAGCATCTTTCCTGCTACCACCTCACCATGGAACCCAACACTCCGTTCGCGGCGGCGAAGCCAGAAGACCTCCCCGATGAGGATGCCGTTGCCGATATGGAGGAGATGATCGGGGCGCGGCTTACCGATGCCGGTTTCCGGCACTACGAAGTTTCCGCTTTTGCACGCGCCGGGAGCGAATGCCGTCACAACCTGAATTACTGGCGTTTCGGCGATTACCTCGGCTTGGGCCCTGGCGCGCATGGCAAGCTGACGACCGCTGGCGGTATCGTGCGCGAGATGCGCCACAAGCATCCCGCCCGTTATCTGGAAGGTGCGGTGCGGCGCGATTTCGTCCAGGAACGGCGCGTCGTGAGCGCGGAAGAGTTGCCGTTTGAATTCATGATGAACGCCCTGCGCCTGTCCGATGGCGTACCCGCGATGCTTTTCACTGAACGCACCGGTCTGTCACTGGAAGTGGTTGCCGAGCCGTTGGAGCGGGCCCGGCGTGCCGATCTGCTCGATTCTGATCCGGATTGCCTGCGCCCTACGGTACGGGGGTTGCGCTTTCTGAACGAGTTATTGCAACTGTTTCTACCGGATCGGTAGTGTCGGAAGATCTCTTTTTTTTTATGGAAAATGCAAAAACAGGTGGAACATTTCCTTCTTGCGGGTCATCGGGTCGTCGGAATATGAGGGTGAAAACATTGTGGCATTCGATATGCCGCAGTGCGCAATAAAATCCGGGTATACAGTATTTACGGGCTGCTGTGGGGGGGCCCGGTATGACGTCACAGTGTGAAACGGGGACGAAAACAGCCATTGTGGATGTTGTGGTGCTCATGCACGACGGGTGCAAGGCCGTGCAACACTGCCTGGTTTCGCTTTATGCAGCCGCGTGCCACACGATGCGTGAGATCATCGTCATAGGCAGTGCTTCGTCCGACCCGGAACTGATGTACTGGCTCGAAGCCGAAGCCGGGGCGGGCCGTATCATGTTGCTGCGCAACGATGAGGGGCGTGGTTCCGTGGCCTCGGTCAATAACGCATTGGCCCTGCATCCGGATCGCGATGTGGTTTTGCTGGAAAGCGGTGTCGAGGTCGCAAACGACTGGCTCGACCGCCTGCTGGCCTGTGCGCAACTGCGTGCCGACATTGGTACGGTAACTCCGTTTTCCAATAACGCCATGTTTTGTGCCTACCCCTTCGCGGGGTGGAAAGGGGGACTACCCGGCGCGAATGGATTGGCGGCGCTGGATGCGCTGGTGGCTCGTATCAATGCCGGGCAATGGGTGGAACTGCCCGCGGCGGAAAAATTCTGCATGTTTATCCGTCGAACCTGCCTGGATACGATAGGATTTTTCGATGTCGAACGTTTCGGGCGCGGCAGTGGGGAGGCAAATGACTTTTCCCGGCGCGCGGCGGCAGTGGGCTGGCGCAACGCGCTGGCCGCCAACGTGTTCGTGTATCGCACAGCCGTCGCGCCTCCTGGCCCCGCCCGGCTGGAAGCGATAGAGGATGCCGAATACAAGCTCGATGCCCTGTACCCCGACTACAGGGGCAAAGTGTGCGATTTCGTCCATCTCGATCCGTCGGCAAGGTTGCGGGCGCGGATCGACTGTGCTCGGGCTGCGCTTGGCGGTTCCGAGTTTGCTTCGGTCATGGATGAGCAGGCGCAGAAGTGTGTCGCACGCGCGGCTTCGCAGGCGGACGCACCGCTCGATCCACCGTTGCCGACGGTGTTGCATGTAACGCACGACAAAGCCGGTTCCGGTCGTTGGGTGGGGGATTATTGCGCGGCTGATCTTCATTGCCGCAATCTGGTATTGCGCGGTCGCGGTTCGCGCAATGCTGCTACGGTTGAACTGGCGCTGTTCGACCCGCGACAGGGGCCGTTGCCCCTGATGACCTGGACATTGACCGAACCTGTCCGGGGTGTGGCCATCAGGCATGCCGAAGTTGCCGGGATCCTGAAATGGATTTGCGCTGCATTCGAAGTGCGCGCCCTGATGGTTTCGTCCCTGATGGGGAGTACGCTCGATCTGTTGCGGTTCGGCCTGCCGACGGTTTTGGTCGCACACGATCTTTTTCCGTTTTGCCCGGCACTGTTCGGTTCTTTCGACAAACCCTGCGAATGCTGCGATGACGATGCGCTGGCGCGCTGCCTACGCGAGAATCCGCATAATGCTTTCTGGCATCTGATTAATGTCAGCGACTGCCAAGCCCTGCGGGCGGCCCTCAAGGAATGCCTGACGGCGGACAATGTGCGGGTCGTGGTTCCGGATGAAGCGTTGCATACGCGCTGGGCGGCACTTTTTCCGGGTTTTAACGGGGGGTCGTGGACGTGCATTCCCTATGGGTTGGGCGCGGCTTTTGCGCGCGGCACAACGGTACTGGAGCAGGATTTCGGCAATGGGGCAACGAGATCGGCAAGCGCGCCGCGCCCCCGATTGCGTGTCTTGATTCCAGGACGTTTGCTGTCGCATACGGGATTGGGGCTGTGGCGGAAGATTTGCGACGAGTTGCGAGCTTTTGCCAATGTGCTGCTGCTGGATTGCGGCGATCTCGGCCAGCCTTTTGCGGATTGCGCGGGAGTCGAGGTCGTGTGCGAGTGCGATTCCTATGAATGGCCCGAGAAAATTGCGCAATGGCGTCCGGATTGTGCCCTGTTGTTGTCGTCACAACCGGAGAGTTCCTGCTACGCGCAGGCCGAGATGCGCTCGCTTGCGGTTCCGGTGGTGGCTGTCCGGCCAGGTGCCGGTTCAGAAGAACGTGCCGATGGCAGCTTGAACGGTTTTCTGGTCGAACCCGAAACCGATGCCGTGCTGGACATCCTGCGTGTGCTCGATCAGTCGCGCGACCGGCTCGCTACGATGGCCGACATCCTGCGTTTCAGCCCGGTGCGCACAGCCTTCGAAATGGTGGCTGATTATCGGCGACTGCTGCCGGAACTGGATGCGGCGAGTATCGAAATCGAAGCTCGAGGCGGCAAGGAAACGGAAACCCTGCTCGCCATGCTGGGTAAGCGCCTGCGGGGACAGGAAGAAATCCTGCAATTGAAGGATTTTCTGCAAATGCGCGACGAAGAGGCTCGTTCCCGCGCGCTCAACCAGCGTCGCCTGGAATCCATGGTGGGAACGCTGGCGGCGCAGTATGCGGCCGTATTTCGTTCAGCATCGTGGAAGATGAGCGCGCCGGTGCGTTATTTCGAGCGTCTGTGGGAACGGTTGCGCGGCAGGATTGCGCCGTCGCTGGAAAAGCCGCAGGTGGTGCGCAGCACGCGTGTGGAGCGACGAAAGGCGCCGCGCCCGGAACGTCCCGTGCCGCTTTTGTTGCGTTCCCGCGCGTCGGCCCGATACTGGCTGTGCGAGGTCATCGGCGTACCGGACGTCTCCGTCATTATCGCCGGGGGTGGGCCGGATCAGTCGCAGCGGGCATTGCAGAATTTCATCGCGCTGGCCGACATCGTTACACGTCGCAGCACGCGGGCCTGTTTCGTCTGGAGCGGTCGACTGGACAATCTGCGCCCTGATGATGCGTTCGCCCTGAAATGGCTGCGCGAGGTGGGTGACCTTTTTGTGCTCGAAACGCAACTGGACGCGGAAGTCTTCGCCGGGGCCGATGTGCTTCTCCTGCCTGCGGAAACGGTAGGTCAGGCTGGCCTCAATGGAACGGTAGCCGACATTGCGCATGTTGAACTGCCGCTCGACCCGCCCGAGGCTGACGCAGGCGTCGTTATGGCAGCTACAGTGACGCGACTGTTGCAATATTGTGACAACACGGATAAAACAGATGCCTTGTAAATTGTTCGACACGGTTTAATCGTATTTCCCAATACACAAAGCATCATGCCAGGAACACTTATTACCGTTACTGCGCCCTCCGGGGCGGGAAAAACCACGCTGGTGCGCGAGATGTTGCGGCACGACCCCAACTTGCGCCTGTCGGTTTCCTATACCACCCGCGCTCCGCGCGCAGGAGAGGAAGACGGCCGCGAATACCATTTCATTGAGACCGGGCGTTTCCTTGAAATGCGCGATGTCGGTGGGTTTGCCGAATGGGCCGAAGTACATGGCAACTATTACGGGACTTCCCGTGCCTGGCTTGCCGAGCAGCTTGGTCAGGGGCGCGATACCATGCTGGAAATTGACTGGCAGGGAGCCGCCCAGGTGCGTGAGGCGTTTCCTGAATCGGTGAGTGTTTTCGTACTGCCGCCCTCATTGGATGAACTCGAAAACCGCCTGCGTGGACGAGGAACTGACAGCGAAGAAACCATTGCCCTGCGTTTGCGGGCCGCAATCGATGAAATGCGACATGTACAGGAATTTGCCTACGTTATAATCAACGATCGTTTGCAGGACACCATTGCCGAATTGGCTGTGGTCCTGCAGGCGGCAAGGTTGCGTTACCCCAACCAGCACAAGCGTTATCCGCAGTACTTTTCCTTCCTTGAACAGGATCATTGAAAATGGCTCGTGTCACTATAGAAGCTTGCCTGAAGAAAATTCCAAACCGCTTCATGTTGACCTTGGCGGCGGCTTATCGCGCCCGTCAACTCACAATAGGCGGTACTCCGCAAATCAAGTGTGATCCCAGCGATCGAGATAAACCTACGATCATCGCGCTCAAGGAAATCGAAATGGGCAAGGTTGGTCTGGAAATGCTCAATCGCGGACAGGCTTGAGGATCCGCAGGGAAGTGTCGTGGGATCAGGCCATGCACACGCCCCACAAACTGCCGACATCGTACTGGACGATGCAGGGGTGGATGATACTGTCCATCCCGGACGAGGTCCGCCTGCCTCTGATTCCGATATGGATTCCATCGAGCCACTTTTCGCGATCCTGAAAGAAAAGGTTCTCATTTATCTCAAGGACGAAGACGTTTCCCGCGTCGAAGCTGCCTACCGCTTCGCCGCCGAGGCCCACAGCGGCCAGACTCGCAAGAACGGCGAGTTGTACATCGTTCATCCTCTTGCAGTAGCTTCTATTGTTGCCGACTGGCATCTCGACGCTCAGGCTCTGTGTGCAGCGCTGCTGCACGACGTCGTCGAAGATACCTTCATTTCCAAGGCCGAGATTGCCGAGCGGTTCGGTCAACCTGCCTCCAAACTTGTCGACAGCCTTTCCAAACTGGACAGGTTCAATTTTCGTTCCCGCGAAGAAGCGCAGGCGGCCAATTTCAACAAGATGCTGCTTGCCATGAGCAGCGACCTGCGGGTGATCCTCATCAAGCTCGCCGACCGCCTGCACAACATGCGCACGCTCTTCGTGATGCGCCCCGACAAGCGCCGCCGCATCTCCGGTGAAACGCTGGAGATCTACGCGCCGATTGCCCGGCGTCTCGGTCTGGATGGCGTTTTCCAGGAATTGGAAGATCTGTCTTTCGTCAACCGACATCCCTGGCGGCAGCGCGTGCTCTCCCGTGCCGTTGCTGCCGAGCGCATCAACCGCCGTCGCCTGCTTGCCCAACTCCAGGCCGGTATCGAGGAGCGTTTGCCGCAATGGGGCGTCACGGCGGAAGTGCAAGGGCGTGAAAAACGGCTCTACAGCATCTACACCAAGATGAAGGAAAGGATTGCCGAGTCGCGCCACGGTCATGGTCATCACCATGTCCATCCGGTGGGGGAGAGACGGCGGGCTTTCTCCCATGTCTACGACATTCACGGTTTTCGCCTGATCGTTCCCGATGTGGCTTCCTGCTATCTTGGACTTGGTGCGCTGCACTCGATCTACCAGCCCTACCCTGGCCGTTTCAAGGACTACATAGCCATACCGCGCGACAACGGCTACCGCAGCCTGCACACGATTCTGATCGGTCCCGGTGGCGTGCTCGCCGAAGTACAGATCCGCACCCGCGAAATGCACCATATCGCCGAATCAGGCGTTGCCGCGCACTGGCTCTACAAGGACGACGACAAGAACATCAACGAATTGCAGCAAAAAACCCATGCCTGGCTGCAATCCCTGCTCGAATTACAGATGAACTCGGGCGGAGCGAGCGAATTTCTCGAACAGGTCAAGGTCAATCTGTTCCCTGGCGAGGTCTTCGTGATTTCACCCAAGGGCCGTATTTTCAGCCTGCCGGATGGTTCCACTCCAGTCGATTTTGCCTACGCCATACACACCGATGTCGGGCATCGTTGCGTCGGCTGTCGCATCAATTCCGACAACAAGCCGCTCAATACCGAACTGCAAAGCGGCGATCAGGTGGAAATCATCACCTCCGCCTATCCCAGCCCCAATCCTGCCTGGCTCAACTATGTGCGTACCGGGCGTGCCAGGGCAAGAATCCGGCACTTTCTCAAGAGCAAGCAACAGGATGAGGCCATCAGCCTGGGCGAGCGCCTGCTCAATCTTGCCTTGCGCCCCCACGGTTTTACCGTCGACGAAATTGCTCCGCTGGCCTGGGAACGCTTTCTGCGTGATCGGGGCGTAGCCAGCACCCGCGATATCTACGCAGATAT
>JAITWP010000132.1 GCA_031285365.1 Azoarcus sp. | reverse complement strand
GTGGTCGGTCATCGGCCGCAGTTTCAGTTCGTCCGCACGGGTGCGCGTTATGGCCAGGCAAATCAGCCCGCGAGCATGGCGGGCCATGAAATTGATCCGGGCCGGCGTTGCAAACTGCGCGGGAATGATGACATCGCCTTCATTTTCCCGGTCGTCCGCATCCACGAGAATATATGGCCGCCCCTCGATTGCGTCCTGAATGATGTCTTCTATGGGCGATACCTGACTTACCGGCATGGGAGTGCTCTTTTCAGGAGTCTGTGGCAACAGGCTTGCCGGCATTCACCAAGGCCAGCGCCTGCTCGCGCAAGCGGGCCTTCTGGACCTTGCCGGTGCCTGTCTTGGGAAGTGCGTCATCGGTGGTGAACCAGATATCGCGTGGCATTTTGTAAGCTGCGACCCGGCTACGAAGATAGTCCTTGATCTCGCTTTCGGTTATGATGCTACCTTCCGCGCGAACAACCCACGCGCACCCGCACTCGCCATAGCGATCGTCCGGCATGCCGATGAAGAATGCCTGGACTATGCCGTCGTGGTCGGTCAGTATTTGCTCGAGTTCCTTGGGCGACACCAGTTCGCCCCGGCTCTTGTACAACTCCTTGGAACGGCCAGTGAGGAACAGGTTGCCGTCCTCCCGGAACTGTCCCAGATCGCCCATCCTGAGCCAGCCACCGGGCAGAAAAAGTTTGGCGCTGGCCTCGGGATTGCGGAAATAGCCTTTGCTGTTCATCGGACTGCGGCAGCACAGTTCGCCTGGACTGCCCCATGGCAAGTCCGTGCCGGTTTCGGGATCGATCGTCTTGAATTCAGCGATCTTGCCATGCTGATCGGAAAGACTCGCGATGCCCGCCTCGACGATGCGCCCCTGGGTCTGTGAAACAACCTCGATGGAGTCGCCAGGGACCGTGCAGATGACGGTGGCGGTAACTTCCGTTTGCCCATAGCTGGTGATGATATCTTCGCAGCCGAACGTCTCCCGGACGTCCGCCCAGACCCAGCTTGGCGTCGGCGCCGCAGCACTGTGAATCGCGGTGAGCGAGGAAAGGTCGTACTGGCCGCGTTTCGCCTGTTCCAGCAACGCAATGGTCATGGTCGGGACGCCCATGAGGTAGTTTGCGCGATGGTTGCCGATTGCGGCAAGGATTGCGTCTGGATCAAAGCGAAGGAGCGGTATGATGGCTCCGCCGACGATCATGCCGGAAAGCAGTCCTACGACCAGGCCGAAGCCATGATAGAGCGGCAGCGAAAAGACCGCGCGCCGGCCATCCTCGAAAGCCTGATGATAGGCCCCCGCGTAGGAGGCCCGCAGAAGATTGTCATGCGTGATGTCCACACCCTTGGGCGAACCAGTCGTGCCCGATGTGAACATGATGACGGCGGAATCGTCGCCACACACAACGCACTCTGTTGAAACAGCATCCGATCCCGACAGATTATCGAGAAACTGCCGGGGATCGGTCCGATCGAAAACCAATCCGCCACGCAGTTCAGGCAGGCGCGGACACCGACCTTCACGCCAGCCGGGCAGCGCCTCGTCAAGCTCGGTGGATATGTCCCGCGAGCCGAAACTGCTCATCGCGATCAGCAGCGTACACCCGGCTTCACGAACGGCAAACGCGATTTCATCGGGACGATAGAGCGTATTGAGGGGCACAGCGATGGCGCCGGCGCGCCAGATCGCGAAAAGCAGGGGCACGATTACCGGATCATTGGCCATGACGAGGGCGACCCGGTCACCCTTGACGATCCCTCGCTCTACCAGACCGCCTGCCAAACGACGAGAGACGACCGCAACCTCGTTATATGTGAGAACCATGTCATCGGTGATCACAAGCGGACGATCGCCAAAATCGCCAAGGCTCCAGTCGAGATACTCGTGGAGGCTGGACCATTGCCAACGCGGATGCCGCCCCGCAATGACATTTCTGCGATGAGTGATGGCCATTTCCTTCATGTGCTCTCCCCTCGTGGCCGTCTATCGCTGGTCACGGAAGGCCTGGGTCGCGATCAGCAGCCAGTCCGCCCGGCCGGCATATTGGACACTCGCAAAAAGTGCTTCGGCACTCCATGATGGCGCACCGAAGCAAAGGCAGGGGGATCCTCAGAATCTCATCGGACTGCTTTCGTTGACGTATCGGCGGGAAGCTTGACGCGAGGCGCAACTTCCTTGGCGATGAGTTCAAGCGAATGGAACCAGGGCGCCGGGTCATCATAATAGTCGTGAGCCTCGACTTGCAGCGTGCCCCAGCCACCGGTTTTTTCGAACAGGGCGTTGAGCTTTTCGACCACGGTGTCGGGCGATCCGACGACGAATACCTTGTCGACCAGGAATTCGAGGTCGGCATCGTCCGGGCTGATCCCGGCATCCTTGGCGAAACCGTCCATCATACCGAAGCGGCGCCAGATCGGGATCAGGTAGCGGTTGAAGCAGTATCCGATCGGACCTTCCATCACCTCGCGCTTGGCTTGCACATCGGTATCCCCGACGAAGACCGTCTGCGAAACGGCATGGCGCTGCCGATCCGGGGTAAACCCTGCCTTGATGTTAGCCTCGGAATAGGTCTCCCAATGCTTCTTGAGGGCATCGATGCCCGAGAAGATCGACACCGGCTTGAAATTGCGCTCGCCTGCCAGCTTCATCGAGGGTGAATTGTAGCTGAAGCCGGTCACGGCAAATTCAGGAAATCCTCCACCAAAGGGAGAATAGTTGGCCAGCTTGTGCTGCTCATCATCTTCCGTAACGGCGACTTCCTCCTCGGGAAAACCGGCCGACCAGAATTTGCCTTCATAGAAGAAAGGCTCGCGTTTCCAGATCTTTTCCATGATGAAGAGCGATTCACGCACCATTTCATTGAGAAAAGTGGTGTCCTGGCCGTTCTTGATCCCATGCATGTAGGCAGCGAGCGGATATGCGCCGGCGCCAATGCCCATGAAATACCGCCCTTCCAGAATTTGCGAAAGCCAGCCGACGGTCATCGCCAGCTTGGTGGGATGCTGGTGCGGTAGAATATGTGCCATCGGTGCGAAACTGATATTCTTGGTTTGCAGGGCCGCGGCAGCCATTATAAGTTCGGGGTTAGGAATATTCTCCCAGATCTGCGAGGCATGCTCGGAGATCATCATCGTTGTAAAGCCGATCTTGTCGCAGTGCACCGCACTTTGCACACCCCACTCAAGGGTTTGTCGCGCCGTCCGTCCGGGGCGCATGTACGGGTGGAAAATCAGGCCAGTCTGCATAGACATCATCGCTCTCCATAGCTGCTGTTACGGGAAATGGACTCGGCTTCACCACCCCCTAACGAATCTTAGGCTGGATCAATTTAAGCCATGTGTAAACATAAATTTCGCAATAAAGACCTGAGCGGTGGCTTGGTGGCGATGGGAAGCGTCCGGCTTCATGCCGGAAACGGGCTAGCGCGGTCCGGCTGAGAATCAGATATATTATAATAATATTAAAAGATATTTTTTGCGATTCTCGGCTTTTTGGGACAGGAATGATGGACAAGCTGCTCAACCGGATTTAAGGTGCCCTCAAGAAAGATGTGAGGCAATTGACTTAGGGCGGTCGGCGTTGCGATGAAATGGGCGGAAAAGGGCAAGCAGGGAGGCGGGGATGAGGCGGCTTTAACGGGCGATTGCGGCGGCAACCTTGATGCAAAAACCAGGTTGATCGTGACTGCGGAGCGTCTTTTTGCGCAATCCGGCATTAACGGTGTGTCGCTGCGGGAGATCGCGCAGAAGGCCCGGCAGGGCAACCATTTCGCCGTGCAATATCATTTCGGCTCGCGCGAAGGTCTGGTGCAGGCGATATTTGACTATCGCATGGCGCAGATGGAGGGCGCGCGCGGCGCCATGCTGGCAGATCTCCACAGCCGTGGACTCACCAAGGATGCTCGCTCGATCCTCGAGATCGTCTTTCTCCCGCAGCTTCAGATCAACGGAAATGGACGAGGCTCTTACGGCAACTTCCTGGCGCAATATCTGCTAAGGAACGATTGGCAGGATTTCGGCGTCTTCGGGCACGAAGCGCCGCCCAATTTGCAGAAGACTTTCGATCTCCTGCACGAGAGGGTGGATTATCTGCCATCGGCGGTAGCGCAGCGCCGGTTGGTGAACGTCAGTCTCATGTTCCTTTATCTCCTTGTCCGGCACGACGGCCAAGGGGATGGGCAACAGGAGGCTTTCGACAGCGCACTTGCAGATACGATGGAGCAGATCGTTACGGCGATGTGTCTTCCATTCAGGGTTTGACACACCCGGCGCGACCTGCATGAGGATGGAAAGGCAAGGATAATGGTGCAGACTATAGACGGAATCCGGCTTGAGCCGGGCGAGGCGATCGACTGGATCGTGCTGGATCGTCCGGAGGCGGCAAACGCTTTCTCCGGCAAGATGCTTGAGCGTTTTTCTACGGTGCTTGCCGATCGTCGCGACACCGGTGCGCCGGTGCTAGGCATTCGCGGGGCCGGCAAGGGCTTCGGCGCCGGAATGGATCTCGGCGAATATAATGCACAGGGGTCCGCCATGGACGATGTGTTGCGGCTATCATCCTATGTGGAGCGGTGGATGATGCTCTGGCGGCATCCCAAGCCGGTCATCATCGCGGTGCATGGATATTGCATCGGCGTGGCGGCGCAACTCGCTTCTTTTGCCGACGTTCTGATCGTCTCCGAGACCGCGACGATCAGCGAACCAACCATCCCTATCGGCGGAGGCTTCATCGCCCCGGTATGGACCAACCAAGTGGGTGGGCGCAGGGCCAAGGAATTCGCGTTCCTTCCCGGCAACCGGATCGATGGCAAAACTGCGGTGGAATGGGGGTGGGCCAATGCGGTAGTCCCGGATGACCAACTGGTAGCGTGCGCGGAAGTCCTCGCCGGTCGTATGGCCCAGGTTCCCGCCGCGGTTCTCGCGATGAAGAAGCGCTCCATCAATCGGGCGCTGGAAGCAGCAGGTTTTTGCGCCGGCGTGGGGGCGGTTGCCGAAAGCGACGCGATACTGCATCTGGAGCCTGAGGTGCGAGCGATCAGGGACCGGTTGCGGACAGACGGCCTCAAACCGGTCGTTCAGTCGTTTGCGGGGCCAAGTTCGCAAGACATATTCCGGCTACATCGCGGCGAGGTGACGATCGAATCGTGAAAGCCCGCCTTTGCGCCGGTTCGCGTAATGCACGCGGACATGCGCACGCGTATCTTTATTGCCAGCGTCTCCCTAAACTAAATTTGTTCAAAAGATGTCGGGCGCGTGCGGGGGCCACAGGGATCTAGACGAAATTGCCAAGGTGACTCGCAGCCTCTTGGCCGCGTAAGAGCATCCATTAACTTCAGTATATCAGGGCTCCAGGCAATAGTCTCGCGGGGAAATGAGGGGAAGGCGCTACCCCTGGTGGCCCAGGAGATTCGCGAATCTTATTGCAAAGGTGGGCTAATGCATATTAGGCCAAATGGGAGGTTTCAGGAGACGCGCAATGGAAGTGGGCTTGGGTCTGACGTTTCAGAACCTGAACGAGAAGGTGACCGACAAAACGGTTTTCCGGCACGAGCTCGCGCTTGCGGCGCGGGCCGAGGACCAGGGCTTCGATTCGATCTGGACTCCGGAGCATCATTTCACCGGTTACATGATGACACCGAATGTGCCGCAATTCCTTTCCTGGGTTGCAGGGCAAACGAGGTGCATCAAGCTTGGCACGACCGTTACGGTCCTTCCATGGCAGAACCCGGTTCGCATCGCCGAGAGCTTCATACTCCTGGACCATTACTCGGAAGGGCGCGCGATCCTCGGTATCGGCCGGGGGCTGGGCAAGGAGGAGTTTGATGGTTTCGGGGTGCCAATGGGCGAGGCGCGCAAGCGTTTCCGAGAATATGCCGAAGCCCTGCTGGCGGCTCTGGAGACGGGCGTCATGGAATATGACGGAACCTACCTGAAGCAGCCGCGTGTCGAGCTGCGCCCACGCCCCTATGCCAGCTATCGAGGGCGCGTGTTCGCTTCGGCGGTTTCGCCGGAATCCGTCAAGCTGATGGCCAATCTCGATGTGGGGCTGATGATCATCGCCCAGAAGCCGTGGGACCGGGTCGAAGAAGATATCATAAGTTACCGCGAACGTTTCTTCGCGATGCAAGGACGGGCCGCGCCCAGGCCGGTCGTGGTGGCCTTTGTGGCGGTCAACGAAGATGCGGCGAAAGCCCAGGAAATGCGCGACAAATATCTGGTGGAATATGCCCGATCCACATCGTCCTTCTATCAATTTGCCAACAAGGATTTCGCGTCCATCGAAGGCTATGAATATTATGCCGCTCTCGCCAAAAGTGTCGAAAAACACGGAATCGATAAGTTCAACGATTTCCTCGCCGATCTCCAGATATGGGGACGCCCGGAGGAGGTTGTCGAAAAATTGAAGTCGATGGTCGACCGTTTTAATGTGGGAAGCTTCATCATCTATACCCAGTTCGGCGACATGCCGTTTGAGGTCGGGCGAGATAATTATGAACTGTTTGCACGAAAGGTTTTGCCGCACCTCAAGGATATAGATGTTTCGGCGCCTGCCGTCTCGTTTGCGGTGCCTTCAGTCGCGTAAGGGGGCATCCGCTTTCCGGACGGCGGACCAGTCGCGGGTCTGAGATTGCCGCGGCAAATTTAATGTTATGGTGAGGATGATGGAAGGTGAAGGTTGGCGGTGCCTGTGGGATGCCAAGGCGACCCTGGGCGAAAGCACGATTTGGGATGACCGCGACGGCTGTATCTACTGGGTTGATATCGAAGCGCCGAGCATCAACTGGTACCGTCTTCGAGATGGGGAGCGGGGGACGTGGTCCCCGCCCAACTGGGTTAGTGCGCTCGCCCCGCGTGCAAGTGGCGGCTTCATCGGGTCGGCGTGCGATGGTTTTGTTCATCTCGACCCCGCGCAACAGATATATCAGCCTGTCGTTCACCCCATTCCCAACCCTAAGATAGCGCGGCTGAATGACGGAGTGACTGATCGCAAGGGCCGCTACTGGTCCGGTTCGTGCGATTCCGGCCAATGGGATGAAAGCACGACGGCCGAAGACAAGGAAAGCACGCTCGGCAATTTCGACGTGCGCAACACCGGCGAGCTTTACAGGCTGGATGCCGATGGCGCCGTATCCACCCAGGAGCGTAATATCGTCACGGCGAACGGTCCGGCTTTCAGCCCGGACGGCAAGCTCGCCTATGTGAACGATTCGATGCCGTTGGTGAGCTGGATCTACGATGTCGCGGATGATGGCACCCTCAGCAACCGGCGAGACTTCCTCCGGTTCAAGCCCGAGGATGGATATCCCGATGGCATGACGGTCGACACCGAGGGTTGCATCTGGATGGCTTTTTATGAGAGCTGGTATCTGCGGCGTTTTGCTCCTGACGGCTGCCTGTTGGATGAGCGACGCCTGCCGGTGAAGCGCGGCTTGCGACCTGCTTTTGGTGGCGCGGATTATTCCCGTCTTTTCCTGATCACCGGATCGCAGGGATATACGGCCGACAGATTCGCAAGCGAGCCGTTGGCGGGCGGGCTGTTCGAGATACTTGATCCACCCGCGCCCGGAGTACCTAACACCTCTTTTGTCGGATGAGGAAGTCGGTCAATCGGAAAGCTGACAGCTCAAGCATTTCCGGCTAGAGGGTGGACATGGTACAGATAGAAAATGGCCGGACACGCATTCTGGATTCTGCGGCGGCGGTTCTCTGCCAAAAGGGGTTGGCCGGCGCGAAGCTGAGTGACATCGCCGGCATGGCCGGCATGCTTGCGCCCAGCATCTATCATCACTTTCCATCAAAGGATCATTTGGTCGAGGAAGTGATGATGGAGGGAATCTACCGCAATAGTCGCCATATCGTTACGAAGGTCGAGGTATTGGGCGCCAGCGCGCTGCCTCTGGTCCGGCTTCGCGCTGCCATCGAGGCACACATCAATTTCCTGTTGACGGGGGACAATTATTCCTCGGCGGTGGCGCGCGTGTTTGACGATCTTCCGACCGAAATGAAGGGACGGGTCCTGGCGGCTTACTCGAGCTTCGACAATTACTGGCGGGATCTCATCGTTGCTGCCCAGGCCGCTGGGGGCGTAAACGGATCGCTCGACGCGACGGTGGTGCGCAAATTCCTCATCGCGATGCTGGACTCCTCTCCATCCTGGTATCGACCCGGGAAACTGGGTCCCGCGCAGATAGCCGGACAAGCGGCGGATCTCGTTCTGTACGGCTTCGTAGGAAAG
>JAITWP010000226.1 GCA_031285365.1 Azoarcus sp. | reverse complement strand
CGCGCGGCACAGTTCCCGGAAGACAGCGGCCCGATGGCGCATCCGATTCGCCCCGACAGTTACCGGGAAATCGACAATTTTTATACCGCCACGGTGTACGAAAAAGGGGCAGAGGTCATTCGAATGCTCAATACCCTGCTTGGGCCGGAATGTTTCCGCGCGGGGATGAACCTTTATTTCCGCCGCCACGACGGGCAGGCCGTGACCTGCGACGATTTCGTTGCCGCCATGAGCGATGCCAACAAAACTGATCTGACAGCCTTCATGCGCTGGTATGGCCGGGCGGGCACTCCCCGGCTGCAAGCACGAGGACAGTGGGACGCCGACACCGCCAGCTATACCCTCACGCTCTCACAACAGTCCTCGGCAGAGGAACCGCTGGTCATTCCGGTGGCGGTAGGGTTGATCGCCCCCAATGGAGGTGATTTGCCGTTGCATCTTGAAGAAGAGGGCGGGCAAAGCACTGATGGAACGGTGTTTACCAAGGTGCTGACGCTCGACGAGGCCGAAAAAACCTTCCGTTTCACCGGAATCGAAGTCGCCCCCGTACCCTCGATCTTGCGAGGTTTTTCCGCTCCGGTCATTCTTGAACAGGAGGAAGACGATGCCAGGCTGGCCTTTCTCATGGCCAACGACTCCGATCCCTTCAACCGTTGGGACGCTGCGCAACGCTACAGCGAGAGGGTGATCCTTGCGCGGGCCGCCGATCCTCATAGAGAAACGCCTAAGGACTGGATCAACGCCTTCCGCATCCTGCTCGTCGATGAACGGCTCGATCCCACTTTCCGCGCCGTGGCGCTTACCCTGCCGTCGGAGAGTTACTTGCTCGAACGCATGAGTTCTGCCGACCCGATCGCCCTGCGTGCGGCGCTTATCCACCTGACGCGCGAACTCGGTTTCAGTCTGGCTGAAAACTGTCTCGGGCTGACTCGCGGCCTGTGGGTGACAGGGCCTTACCGGTATCACCCGCTGGATGCCGGACGCCGCGCGCTCGCCAACCTGACGTTGCGATACTTCGTTGCCGGAGGAGATGACCGTGCCGTGCCGCTTGCCTTGGCCCGTTTCGCTGCTGCCGACAACATGACGGAGTATATGGGTGCGCTCGGCGCATTGATGACGAGCACGGACGAAGCGGCGCGCAATGCCGCGCTCGACACTTTCCGCATACGGTTCGATGGGCAAACCTTGGCGCTCGACAAATGGTTTGCTCTTCAGGCCGGAGCGTGGCGCTGGGGCGAACACACCCGCCCGACGCTAGACAGGGTGTGTGAACTGATGCAGGACCCTGCCTTCAGTCCATCAAATCCCAACAAAATCTATGCCCTGTTGGGGGCTTTCTTCCGCGGCAATCCCGGCGAATTCCATGCTGGGGATGGTAGTGGGCATGTTTTCTGGGCGGATCAGGTTTGCGCGCTCGATGCTCGCAATCCGCAAGTCGCGGCTCGGGTGGCACGCGCGCTGGAAAACTGGCGGCACTACACCCCGGACTTACAGGTGAGCATTCGCACGCAACTCGAACGGGTGAAGGCGCAGCCAGGACTCTCCAATGGAGTGATGGAGATCATCGACAAGGCACTAGGCTGAGCATTCCTCTCCTGCGGAGGGGTGCCCCGAAGGGGCGGGGTGGTTGCGTGGGCACGCGTGCACTCATTAAGAGCGGGGTGATTGCACGGGTACGCTCTGCATCACCTCACCGCGGCATAACGACCACGTCGAAGAAAACCTCAAGCTCCTGATGAATCTTCTCGGAACGCATGCCGCTCCTCAGATTGTCTACCACCTGCACGGAATAACGGCACTGTTTGGCGCTTTGGGCAATGGTTCTGGCATTGCCCTTGAAAGTGTCGTACGACATCTGAGGACGCGCGAGCATCGGTTTGACGCCAGGGATGGCTTGGGCGGCGGCTTCACGCGTGGGGAGCCAGGCGGGTTTGGCGATTACGGTTTCAGAACGTCCAGGGCGTATCTCGATGGCGAGCAGAAATTGAACCCTGCCCGCACTGTCGAACCAGCAGGGCGGAGTGACTTTGTCACCATGTGACTCCAGGCGTTTGCGTAAAAAAGCGATCTGCGCACGCAGAGTGCTACTGTCTGCCGTAGGCAGATCGCTCGTGGTAGTCGGTTTGTCCAGCATTGATTTGAACGATTGCGAGTCGGAAACCAGCCATTGTTCCCACGAGGATTCCTGGCCCGGGACGAGCGGCATGCCGAGTTCTCTTTCAACCAGGGTTTCAATATTTCGCCTGAAATTGATGGCTGCCAGCGCACGGGAGACAATCTCGCGATCGGTAAGTTTGGATGCGTTCTGATCGGGTGAGAATTCCTGCTCCAGGCGCGTACGCAGTTCGAGCGCCGAAACCAGCGCCTCCGAGCTTGTCCCGCTCAGAACGGGGGTTCTGCTTGCCTGTGTCAGTATTTTCCTGATTTCGGTGAATCCCGTCAGTTGTACGCCGAGGTCCTGTACCCGTTTTTTCTCATTGACGAGTTCGGCTTCTATCTTTGTCTTGTCGAGCAGGCCACGGATGACTTCGTCAGCGTTTGCGCCTCCTTCCGAGAGCCGGAGATGGAGTTCCTGCCGGGCAAAATCGAATGCCTCTTGCTGTGCCGCGGGCAGGGTACTTTCCTGCTGGCGCTGACTCAAACGGTCTTCCGCATTCCTGCGTGCCACATCTGCATCGGTATACACCCGGCTGAACACGATCAGCAGGAAAAAAATGAGAATGAACGCGATTCCGATCAGGGAAACCCTGAAAACGTTGTCGTTGCCTCTATACATCGATCGTCCGTTTTAAAAAATCGTATCTGTTACTGTTCACTGGCTTTGCCGCTCGGATGAGCTTGGGAAATACCGGCGTATTGCTACCAGAAGAGCATTCTTGATGGTCTTGAGTTCATCGTTCGACTGCTGGATGCTCTCCTGCTGTTCAGACAGCAGTTGTGCCTGCGTCTGGAATGCGGACAACATTTCCTCTTGCTGCGAGCGGCTGATTCCGATGATCTGTGCCAGATCACGACCAAGCAACTTCTGCTCCTCCTGTTGCTGGCGGCTGGCTTCGACGATCTGCATCATGGCCTGGCTCTGCGTATCGAATGCGGTCGAGATCTTGCCGAACTGTTTCTGGCTGGACTCGAGTTCTCGGGTCAAGGCTTTGCCCTGCTCAATGACTGCAGCGGACATTTCGGTCTGACGGGTGCGGCCAGTTTCAATTGCCTGTCCCTGCTTGGACATCAGGGCTGTCACATCGGCGTATTGCTTCTGAGTGGTTTCGATGTGCTGAGTGAGCGCCCGGTTCTGGGACATGATCGTGCTTGAGATGTCAGCCTGCTGCTTGCGGTTGCCTTCGATTTGTTGAGCCAGGGACTGGCTTTGCGAGATGACCGCTTCCGAGATGTCGGCATACCGCTTCTGGCTGGCTTCGATGTGCACAGTCAGTTCGCTATATTGATTCTGGCTGATTTCGATTTGCCGGGCCAACGCCTGAGCCTGAGTGGCAAGTGCGGTTTCCATGTCCTGATACTGTTTCTGAGCCGTGTCGATGTATTGGGTCAATTTCTCGCTCTGCTGGAGAATTGCCGCTGACATTTCGACCTGCTGTTTCTGGAATGCTTCGGTGCTCTGACCCTGGGCAATGACTGCGGAAGAGATAGTGCTGTATTGTTTTTTGCTGTTTTCGATCTGGCTGGACAGTGCCTGCCCTTGGGCGGCAATCGAGGCAGACAATCCAGCCTGTTCCTTATGGCTGTTATCAACATATTGCGCCAGCGCCTGGGCTTGGGACAGGGCGGTGGCTGACATCTCCTCATGCTGCTTTCGGGCAATCTCGACGTTTTCTGCCAAGGCATGCCCCTGGGAGTGGAGAACTTCCGATATTTCGTCGTAATGTTTCCTGTTGGCTTCCGTGTGCTGGAGCAGCGCCTCGTTTTGCGTAGCGATGGCACTCAGGGTTTCGGTGTGCTGCTGCTGGCCGATTTCGACCTGCCGGGCCATGGCATGGCTTTGAGCAACGACTGCGCTCGATACGTCGCCATACTGGCTGCGACTGTCCTCGACGAACTGTTTGAGCGCCTGGCTCTGAGTAGCGAAGGCGCTTGAAACATCGGACTGCTGTTGACGGGAAAGTTCGATATTCCGGGACAGTGCCTCAGTCTGGGTGACGATGACGTTGGAGATGTCGGAGTATTGTCTCTGGTTGGTTTCGACGTACTGAAGCAGAGCTTCGGATTGCGCGATAACCGCTGCCGAAGCTTCGGCATGCTGTCGTTTGTTGCTTTCGACAAAGTGCGCGAGTGCTTCGTGCCGCTTCTGGTCGGCTTCGATCCGCAGGGCCAGG
>JAITWP010000220.1 GCA_031285365.1 Azoarcus sp. | reverse complement strand
GGCAAACACGACCAGCAGCGCCTGCAGGGAGAACAGCGCCACAGCATCCCCGCCGACAAGGTCTTTGAGCCAGACTTCGAGCCACTTCATGATTTACGCCCCCGCCCTGCTCAATCCGCGTCGATCTCCGAATCGTGCAGATTCAGGTACGACTCCTTGAACAGCGTGCTCGTTTTTTCGGCGTCCGGCCGCGGCGTGAGCCAACTGACCACCGGCACGATCACCAGTCCCGCAAGCATCGCCAGCGCACCCACATTGATGAGGTTCATTTTGACGGTTTCCGTGTAGTTGAGCACCATACTCACGCACACCAGCGTCACCGCAAAGATAAAACATGCCCACACACTCGCCGTGGTCGTGCGCTGCCAGTAAAGTCCGTACAGGAAAGGACCAAGAAACGAACCCGCCAGCGCCCCCCAACTGATAGCCATGAGTTGCGCGATGAACGTTATCGGCGAGTTGTACTGGATGAGCGCAATCACCACCGAGACAATCACAAAAACCACGATGAGCAGCCGGATCGACAGAACCTGCCGCTTGGTATCCATCTTGAACTTGCCCTTGAGAAAATCCAGCGTCAGCGTGGAACTCGACGTCATCACCAGCGCGCTCAGGGTCGAGATCGACGCGCTCAACACCAGCACCACCAGCAACCCCATGAGCGAATCCGGCATACCCTTGAGCATGGTGGGAATGATCGAATCGTAGACGGGCACTCCGCCGGATCTGTACTCGATACTGTCCGCGGCCAGCCGGGCAAATCCGCCCAGGAAATAACATCCTCCCGCAATCACCACTGCAAACAGGGTCGAAATGATGGCTCCGCGCTTGATCGCATCGAAGCTCTTGATCGCGTAGAACTTCTGCACCATCTGCGGCATCCCCCAGGTGCCCATCGAAGTCAGCACGAGCACACCCAGGAGATTGAACAGGTCAGGCCCAAAAATCGAGACGTAGGCCCCCTGCATCTCAGTCATGCCCGGCGCATCGCTTGGCACCTGCGAAAGTGTAACCACCGCCTGCGTAAAACCACCGTAGCCCGCCAGAACGACAACGATCACGGCGACGATACCCAGCAGCATGACGCAACCCTGCACGACATCGTTGATGGCCGTCGCCATATAGCCACCCAGAACCACGTAAATGCAGGTCAGCACAGCCATGGCGATGATGCACCACTCATAGGGCACACCAAATGCCATGTCGAAGAGCCGTGACAATCCGTTATAGACGCTCGCCGTATAGGGAATCAGGAAAATGAAAATAATGGCAGCGGCGGCAATGCGCAGAGCCGGACTTGAAAAGCGCGCGCCGAAGAATTCCGGCATGGTCTGCGCCCGCAGGTGGTGTGTCATCGCCCGCGTTCGCGCCCCGAGCACATACCAGACCAGCAGGCTGCCGATAAACGCATTGCCCAGCCCGACCCAGACCACCGACATGCCGTACTTCCAGCCGAACTGTCCGGCGTAACCGACGAAGACCACCGCCGAAAAATACGTCGTACCGTAGGCAAACGCGGAAAGCCACGGCCCAACCTTGCGCCCGCCAAGCACGAAACCGTCAACGTCCCGCGAATGCTTGCGGGCATAGAAACCGATATAGATCGTCACGGCGATAAAGAGCAGTACTATTAGAACTTTGAAGAACATTTCAGTCGCACCTGTAGATAAAAAAACTCAATACTCAGGAACCCGTTCCCTTTTCTTCAGCTTGTTCCTTGTCCCGCATCAACCAGGCAATCAGCACCGGCAACAGGGAAACGAGAATGATTGCCACGATCAACAGGGAAAGATTTTTTTTCACCCATGGCAGATTGCCGAACCAGTACCCTGCCAGCGTGAGCGAAAAGCACCAGCCCAAGCCCCCCGCAAAGTTGAACATCTGAAACCGGCCATAACTCATCGCGCCCACACCCGCCACGAATGGCGCGAACGTTCGAAAAATCGGCAAAAAGCGGGAAATGACCAGCGTCTTACCGCCATGCCGCTCATAGAAGGCATGCGTTTTCAGAAGCGCCGACTTGTTGAAGAAGCGGGAGTTCTCCCACTGGAACACCTTCGGCCCGATAAAGCGGCCTATGTGGTAATTCACTGTGTTGCCCAATATGGCCGCCGTACAGAGCGTCGTCAGCAGCCAGCCGATATGCATACCGCCCTCTGGCTCGGCAGTGCTGATCGCCGCGATTGCTCCCGCCACGAACAACAGGGAATCCCCCGGCAGGAACGGCGTCACCACAAAACCCGTTTCCGCGAAAACGATGAAGAACAATATGGCGTAAATCCATATGCCATATTGAACGACCCACGCTCCCAAGTGTTGATCCAGATGCAAAACGATGTCGATGAATTGGACAATGAGTTCCATATGTGAACGAGGGGTCGCGCCGAAAAGTCCGGATTCTACCTGAAGCGGCTTGCCATCCGTAAGCGTCTACTCCGTACCGTCTTTCCGAGCAGGGTAATCTGTGGTTGAGGCGGATAGGGGGAATTGTCGAAGTTGTACTACGCGAAATCAGCCGCGATATTCCAAGGCAGCAGTTCTTCGACCCGGTTGACCGGATGTTCGCCGATGCAACCAATGACCTGTCGGAGATAGCCTTCAGGCTCGATGTTGTTCAATCGGCATGTGCCGATGAGCGTGTAGATCGAGGCCGCGCGCTCTCCGCCCGCATCTGAACCCATGTGCAAATAATTTTTTCTTCCGACCGCGACAGCGCGTAGCGCCCGCTCGGCGGTGTTGTTGTCGATCTCGATGTGCCCATCACCCACGTAGCGGGTGAGTGCCGTCCAGCGCGTGAGCGCGTAGCGTATCGCCTCAGCGAGCTTGGACTTCTGAGATAGCCCCAACAGGTTTGATTCCATCCAGGTACGAAACGCCTCGATGAGTGGCCCGGCCCGCGCCAGCCGCTCGGCTTGCCGGATGTTGGGCGGTTTGCCCCGAATGTCACGCTCGATGTCGTAGAGCGCACCGATTCGTCGTAGCGCCTCAGCGGCCAGCGGGGAAGCGTTTGCCTGATGCAGATCGTAGAGCTTGCGTCGCACATGCGCCCAGCAAGCTGCTTCCTGAACCGTGCCCGTCTCGTATATCGGGCCAAAGCCCGCGAAGGCATCCGCTTGCAGAATGCCCCGGAACGCTTTGAGGTGAGCCTGGGGATGTTCGCCGCGCCGGTTGGGCGAGTAGGCAAACCAAACGGCGGGCGGCGTTTCATCGCCCGCAGGCCGATCGTCGCGCACATATGCCCACAGCCGCCCGGTTCTGGTTTGCCCCATGCCGGGCGCGAGCACCGGCACGGGGGTATCGTCACCGTGGATCTTTTGCGCCGACAGGACGTGCCGCCGGATCGCCTCCACCAGCGGGCGCAGCAGTACATGACACTGACCGACCCAATCGGCCAGCGTTGATCTGTCCAGTTCCACGCCCTGGCGAGCGTAAATCTCGCTCTGCCGGTACAGCGGCAGGTGGTCACAGAATTTGGAAACCAGCACATGCGAGAGCAACCCCGGCCCGGCCATGCCGTGCGCAATCGGGCCAGACGGGGCGTGCGCCTGAACGATGGCGTCGCACTTCGTGCAGGCCAGTTTCGGGCGTACATGGCGCAGCACCCGGAAACTGGCCGGGACGTATTCGAGTCGTTCGCAAACATCCTCGCCGAGCCGTGCGAATTCACCACCGCAGTCCGGGCAACACGCCTGCTCGGGAAGGTGTTCGATGATCTCGCGCGGCAGATGGGCGGGCAGAGGACGGCGAGCACGTTGCGCAGCGGCTCTGAATTCAACACAGCTCGCCGCATGGGCTTCGATCTGGGCGACATCCTGAGTTTTCTCGTCCAGGTACAACTGAAGCTGGGCGACTTGCTCGTGCAGTTTCTCAGAACTTTTGCCGAAGAGCATCCGCTTGTATTTCTCAATGACCAGTTTCAGGTGCTCAACCTCACTTTGCAGTGATACCGCAAGGGATTGGAGC
>JAITWP010000247.1 GCA_031285365.1 Azoarcus sp. | reverse complement strand
ACTCGGCGCGGGTCGGCGGGATCGAACATCGCGTAATCGAGCCGCTCGTCCGTGTGCCACATGCGGAATTCTGCCCGCAGCCGGTAGCCGAGCGGCGGCGAAGCAAACACCTGGATTGCAGGCAGGCCAACGCCCGCAAACGCGCGGCGAAAACCTTCCACCTTGTCGGCGAGCAGGACGGAATAACGAGCGGGGTCGATGCGGGAAAGCGGCATGGAATCTGAAATCCGGGTCAGTTCAACCGAAAGGCCGGGGATTTCCCTATTTTGACGAAGCCGCTCATCTAGCGCGGCCGCACCTGTAACAGATAGGCGGCGCGCAACTCATCCTTGCGCGTGTTCGGGTTGAGAAACGCCCATCCGATACGGGAAAAATCATGGTTGGAATTCTGTCCCAGCACATCGAACAGCAACTCTTTCTTCTCTTCTTCGATCCTCTCTCGCCCCTCGGCAGTAACGAACAGCACCGTTGGTCTGTCCCGACTGGCAAGCGCATCGAGCGTAATGGGTTTCGCGCGCCGCCGGATGGCAATATCGAAACTCGCCGCCCAGGCGTCGCCTTCGAGGTAATAGACATTTTCTGTCCCGGCATGGCGATTCATCAACACTTTGCCCAGCCCGGTTCCCGCCTGATTTTCGAGTAAACCGGAATAAATATTGAGATTGACCAGCATCCAGAACACCGCCGATACGCTCACCGAGACGATAATCAGCCTGCTCCCCCCCGACCAGCGCGGAATGCCCCAGATTCCGAGCGCAAGCAACGCCAGCGCCAGCACGGCGAGCGCCCAGTCCTGCAAAGGGAACATCCAGCCGTTGAACACAAGGGCAGCATTCAATACCAGCGCGAGAACCACGTATTGCACCCTCCACAGCCAGTGGTGGCTACCCGGATGCCTGAGCAGTGCGGGAAGCCAGTTCGCGAGCATGAGGGCAAAAAAGGGCAGCAGGACACTGACGTAATGCAGCAGGTTGAACCGCGCCAGTACCAGGAAAATGAAGACGGTTACGATAACCCCCAATGTGACGGCTTCGCCCTGTGCACGGGGCCAGTAACGGTCATTCATGAGCCGTCGCGCACCAGAGACCAGCGCCCACAACGCAATGGCCGACCAAGGCAGGAAAGCCCACAGATAGGAGTAGTAATAGAAGAACAGATCCCTGCCTTCGCCCTCGGGCAGACCCAACGAAGCCGAGTTTTCGGCGCTCTGCAACCACAGGACGAACTTCATCACCCCATCCATGCCGAACTGCGCGTGGTAGGCGTAAAGTACGGGCGAAGCAAACAACAGTACGACCGGCGGCAACAGTAGCCAGAACGGATCGAAAATCCGCCGCCATTCGAGCCGGTAGATGAGGTAAAGAAACACGGCCAGCAGCGGCAGCACTACGCCGACCAGCCCCTTGGCCGCCATGCCGAGCGCCAGACCCGCCCCAGCCACGACGAGGTGCGCCCGAGCCGAGAGTTTGTGTTCATCGGTAACAAAAATGAACAACTGGCATGTCGCAAAAACGACCGACCCGATGAGCAGGACATCCATGTCCGCATCGCTGTTGGCAAGCAAGAGCGCAAACGCACTCGCCAGAATCACGCCTGCCAGCCGGGCGACCGTCTCGTTGTTGTACAACAACGTTCCCAGACGAACGGTGGAATAGACAGCCAGCACGGAGAACAGCAGGGACGGCAATTTGTAGGCAACCGCGTTGACACCGAAAAGCTCGTATGAAACCGCAACCAGCCAGAACAACAGAGGCGGCCCCCCCTGGTAATCCTGTCCCTGGAGCATAAGTTGCGTCCATTTGCCTTCCTCGTGGATGGCAAGCGCAATATTGGCATACCCGGCAGCCCCCCCCTCCAGCGGGGACATGACCGCCCCGGCCAGATAGGCCACCAACAGCATCAGATAACAGGCCAGCGCAGCGCGGGGGCTGAAAACCTGCACGGTCAACCTCCTCCGATATCGCAACACCAGGCACCGAGTCCGAGCACCCCGTCACCACGCGCAGGCGGGCGTTCGGTGACGTGCGTGCCAATGAAACCGGCAGCGTCTATAACAGGAATTTTCATACGCGGACGCGACGACGTATTTAGGAGGCGTTCATTATCGCACGCTCCCGCCGTCCTCGGTTTTCCGCAGTGTCGCGAAAACGAGGATCGGCAAGGTATACAACCCATACGAAATTCGCCCTGTCGCTTCTTTTCGCGGGCAAAACCCTTATACTTTCTCTTCCGTTGCCCTTGCGCCACAACCCGATGCCGCTGTTCCAGCGCCTGTTTCTTCTTCCCTACAACCTGCTTTGGTTACCCGCGCTCCCCGCCGCGCTTCTCAGGCTGCTTCGGCGTGCGCGCAAGCAGCCTGCGTACCTGCACCACCTCCGGGAACGGTTCGGTAGTTACCGTGTGCGAACGCCAGGGCCGACGATCTGGGTGCATGCGGTTTCATTGGGTGAAACGCGCGCCGCCGAGCCGCTCGTGCGCGCCCTGCTCGAACGCTGGCCTGAACACACCGTCGTGCTCACCCACATGACACCGACCGGACGCGCCGCCTCGGAGGAACTCTTCGGCGAAAACAACCGGGTGCTGCGAACCTATCTGCCTTACGACTTCGCGCCGTTCGTCGAGAAATTCCTGCGCCACTTCCGCCCGGCGTTCGGCATCATCATGGAAACCGAACTCTGGCCGATGCTGCTCGATTCCTGTCGGCGCCGTGGCGTGCCGGTTCTGCTCGCCAACGCCCGCCTGTCGGAACGCTCAAAGCAACGCTATGCGCGCTGGCCCGCAATGACCCGCCTCATCCTCGACTCGCTGACCGCCATTGGCACGCAAAGCGTCGCCGATGCCGAGCGCCTGACGGCACTGGGCGCACATCGAGTCAGCGTTACCGGCAACATCAAATTCGATGTCGAACCGCTGCCCGAAATACTTGCCCTTGGTGCAGACTTCCATACCCGCCGGGGTTCGCGCCCGACGATCTTCGCCGCCAGCACACGCGAAGGCGAAGAAGAAGCGATTCTCGACGCCTTCATCCGCGCTTCCTCCTCCGCAAACCCGGAAACTCTGCTCATCCTCACGCCACGTCATCCGCAGCGTTTCGATGAAGTCGAAGCCCTCATCCGCGCACGCGGGCTCACTGTGTCGAGGCGTTCGGCGGCTCCGCCCGATCCTGTGCCAATCGACACCCAGGTCTGGCTCGGAGACTCGATGGGCGAAATGTTTGCCTACTACGCTGCTGCCGACGTCGCCCTGATCGGCGGAAGCTGGCTGCCCTTCGGCGGACAAAATCCCATTGAAGCCTGCGCCGTGGGCACACCGGTTCTGCTCGGGCCGCATACGTTCAACTTCCAGCACATCGCCATCGAAGCGATTGAGGCCGGAGCGGCCCGGCGCTGCAATGACATCGAAGAGGGTATGCGTACCGCTTTTGAGCTATTGAAAGATGCTGCCGCGCGCGCGGCAATGTCGAAAGCCGGTCGCTCATTCGCAGCCGCCAATCGCGGCGCAACCGCGCGCACCATCGCATTGCTTGATGAACTTGGGTTAACAAGCAAGTAATGATGCAGGGGCGGGATCACGAACCACCCCTTACTTCGCGCATACTCAAGCACGAAACGTGTGACTTCGGTCATGGTAAATAGGTACGCAGTCGCTAAAATGGGTCCGTTTTCAACCCGACTTCCGAGGCCGACCATGGATCACGCTTCTCCGCGAGACCGCCGCCTGGATCGCCGCATTCCCCTCGGGTGCTCCGCCCATATCCGTCTGAACGAGGGCGAAGAAGTCAGTGCGGAATGTATCGAATTGAGCGTGAGCGGGATGACCCTGCGATCTCAATACGTCCCCGCCGAAGGTGAAGTCGTTGAAGTCGTGATTGCTTCTCACGACAACATGGGACGCCCGCCACTGGTGACGCATCTGCGCGTAACCCGATGCCATGCGCTCTCCGGCGGACAGTACGAAATCGGGGGTTCCACCGTTCGTATCGTTGGCTAATGCCTCGCGCGGCGTAGCCGCCAAATCGCCAAAGGCGTCACAATCGCTATCGCTGCAAACGTGATGAGTCCCCAGTTGGCAACCGACAGGCCGAGAAATGACCAGTCGACGACGCTGCAATCGCCCTCGCCCCGGAACAGCCTGGGCAAAAGTTCGGACAGCGGCAAGGTTTCCATCATGTATTCAAGGCCAGGGCCGCAGCCCATCGTTTTCGGCGGGTAGAGTTGCAACCAGCTTTGCCGGGCCGCGACTCCTCCCCCGGCCAGAGCCACGAACGTGACTAACGCCCCGTAGATCCAAGCTCCCCGGTTGTGGAGCGCACCAATCAGCGCAATCAGACCGACCCCCAACAGCGCGTAACGCTGCATGATGCACATTGGACAGGGTTCGATTCCCTTCAGCATTTGCAGATAAAGAACCCCGAAACAGAACTCACCGACGCCCAGCGCAAACAGGGCGAAGAAATACAAACGCAGAGGTGACCGTGATGACGACATGAAGAACCTTTATAAAAAATTTATTTTAAAGCTGCCTGAATTCCCGTTCGCCATAATGACGAAAACGTTCCATCACTTCCGCCATTTCCTCTCCGGACAACAGCACCGGCGGCACCGGCTGGCAGGCGCGCCAGTACTGCTCGCACAGTGTTTCCAGTTCGATGGCCTGAGCCAGCGCGTGTGTAAGATCGCGCCCATAGACAAGCATTCCATGATTGGCAAGCAGACAGGCATTCCGCCCGGCCAGCGCCGCCTGTACATTCTTCGAGAGCTCCTCTGTGCCGAACGTTGCATAGGGCGCGCAACGCACATTGTCACCGCCAAAAAGCGCAACCATGTAATGAAACGGCGGAATGTCCCTACGCTGGCAGGCCAGCGCCGTCGCAAACGGCGAATGGGTATGAATCACCGCCTCTGCCTCGGGAACGCTCGCGTAAATATCGCGGTGAATCCGCCATTCCGAAGAAGGCGCACGTCCTTCGCCCTCGATACAAGAACCATCCATCTTCATCCATACCATGTCCGCAACAGTGCACCGTTCCGGCGGCAAACCACTCGGCGTGACCATAAAGCCGCCGTCATAACGAACACTTGCGTTGCCTGAAGCGCCAACATTGAGCCGGTGTTCCTTCAAGGCACACGCCACCGCCAGCAATTCACCCGCACTCCCGCTCATGTCCGGACATCCCTCAAAAAATCGGCCAAACTTTCAACCCCGATCACGCCGCGCTCAGTGATGAAACCCGAAACAAGCGATGCCGGGGTGACATCGAAAGCCGGATTGACGGCGTGCGTCATTGAAGAAGTCAGCCTCAACCTCCTGGGACAACCTTCCCCGTCCACCCCGTCGACGTAGAACAATTCCTCCGCGGCGCGTTCCTCCACCGGAATCGCTTCCCCGCAGGCCGTCTGTGCATCGAAAGTCGATGCCGGGGCCGCAACATAAAACGGAACCCCTGCCGCGTGCGCAGCCAGCGCCTTCAGGTATGTTCCCACCTTGTTCGCAGTATCGCCATTGGCCGCGACTCGATCTGCGCCAACAATCACCGCATCGACTTCGCCGCGCATGAGCAGCAGTCCGGCGGCGTTGTCGGCAATCAGCGTATGTTTGACACCGGCGGCAGCAAGCTCCCAGG
>JAITWP010000243.1 GCA_031285365.1 Azoarcus sp. | reverse complement strand
TGGGCTACGGTGCGGAACTGTTCCAAGGTCATCGTCTTCATCATGCTCGATCCAACAATTTGAGCATATTGTGCATATTTTTTAGATCTTCTGATCGCCTTGGTGTCAAGCGCCCGCTGCTAATCACTCTAAATAGTCATGCATGTGCATTGACGATGCAATGCATATACATAAAAATAGAAGCCGACCTGTACGCCAGATTGTCCAATTTTGAAAGAGGTAATCGCCATGTCCAAAGAAGTGCAAATGACGTTCCGGGTTGAGCCGGAATTGCGCGCCGAGTTTGCCGACGCCGCTTTGCTGGAAGACCGCCCGGCCGCCCAGGTGCTGCGCGAGTTCATGCGGGCCTATGTCAACCAATCGCGTGAGCGTGGGCACAGCCCGGCCAACGATGCCATTTCCCCGGCCGAGAGCCGCCGCCGTGAAGCCGCCGTGAACTTCGCCCGTTCGTCCGTGGGGCTGGAAGGCTTCAAGCCTTCCAAGGCCGCTGAGACGGGCGCACGTCAGTTCATCAAGGGGGACATCCAACTCGCCGATTTTGTTCAGGTGAAGCTCGATGCAGAACAAGCCCTCAGCCGCTAATGCGTTGACGGCCGAGCAGCGGCAGCAGCTCGAAGCCGACTGCACGTTCAAGCGCGTTGTAGAGCTTGAGCTAGATCCGGTGCGCGGCAACTTCGACGCCGCTCACTTGAAGGAAGTCAACCGCCGCATCTTTCAGGACTTGCCGGGCGCTGGCTTCGATGATGTGACACCGGGCGAATTCAGAAAGCCGGTGCCCGATGGCCTCGACTGGATGAAGCAGCGCGGCCTATCGACCGTGGACGGCCCGTTTTATGTCGCTTATTCGCGCATGGACGAAGCCGCCACGGCCCGACTCGACAAGGCGCTTGAAGGAGCCAAGCCCGACGAGCTGCGCAGCCTGAAGACGGCCGAATTCACGGCGCAACTCGCCAGGATTTATGCCGAACTGGACTATGTTCACCCGTTCAGCGACGGTAACAGCCGCACGCTTCGCACCTTCACCAAGCAGCTTGCCAAGGAAGCTGGTTATGAGGTCGATTGGGAGCGGTTCAGTCGTAGTGAGGTCGAGCGCGATCTTCTATATATCGCCCGCGACCGCAGCGTGAACGAGTTGGCGAAGCCGCACGTCCAGCATGAAAACACCATGCGGAAAATCCTGCACACCCAGGCCAGGCTCGACGGCAATCGGGCCTTGCCCGACTTGCTACGCGATGCCGTTCGGCCGAGCCGCGCCGTGGCCTTCGAGCTGTTGAGCGAGCGGGAAGCGTTGAAGGAGTACCCCGAGCTGAAAGAGGCATACAAGACGATGCACACGGCGGCGACCTACTTCGCATTGAAGATGCCCGGCAATCTCGGTGCGCAAGAGGCTGGCATTCAGTCGGTCATGAACCATGTTCAGAACCGCTTGGATGCTGGGGAAACAGCAAAATTTTTCCCTGGGCCGTGAACCGGCCCAGGGAAAGGGAAAAACCATGTTTTGGGTGTTCTTCGCCTACGAATCGAACCGGAGAACCCGCTGAATGTCTCCGCGCAGTTCACCACCCATGCAGCCCATCATCTGTGACGCCTGCCGTCAGGCCACGCTCGCCCACGATGTCGTGAACTACGGGTCGATGGAGAGTGGCTACAAGCAACTCTGTGGCCGATGCTTCAACGAGGCCGCGGCCAGCCGCCTTGGTCTGCAAGGGTTCGAGCACGTGGACTTCGAACCGGTCTGCATGGCCGACGGGCGCGGCGCCAAACACGAGTTCCAGTTTCGCACCCGGCTGTTTGGGTCCGGCGTGGCGATCGACGCCTTCGAGTTGCGCGATGGCAGCCCGGCCGGGTATGAGTTTCAGGTGATCGGGGAGCCCGACGACGACCCTCTGGAGTTGCTCGGCAGGCTCATTGGCAAGATGCGCCGGGCCTTGGCTCTCACCCACCTCGAGGACACCGACTACGGGCCGCAGGTGAACGATCGCCTGATCTTGCGTGGCACCGTCGCCAGCGATCCCGACGAGGACCACCGAGTGCCGATGGTCGTCATCGATGGTCGCGAGATCTCCTGGGATGAGCTCGGCCGCATGGTGGCGACTTTCGAGGGTTGGCAGTTCAAGTTGGAGTTTCGCGACCGTAGCGAAGAGGTCTGACCTACTTTTGCCGCCGGCACGGCAGCGATGACGGTCTTGGTGGTCATCAGTACCCCGCCTCTTTTTGGTGCCGGAAGGCCAGAACATACACCGCATCGTCAGCCGGTTCGTGGCGGTACAGGGCCACATAGCCGGAATCCCCGAAGGCAATCACCAGCTCGCGCAGTTCGGGCATTTCAGGGAACGGCCGGCCAATGTCGGGGGTCGTTTCCAGCAGCAGGAATTGCTGCTCGATGGCCTGGCCGGCACGCATGGCGGCGTCTGGTGCCTTGACGGCCAAGAACCGCCGGCATCGCTCCAGGCCTTCCGCCGCGCCTCCGGTGACGATTACTTGTGGCACTCAGGCGCCCCCCTCTCGTCGTTGGTGCCCCAGGTGTTCAACCAGGTGCGAACTTCCTGGCTGGTGAGGTGGCGGCCGGTTTCCTTGTAGGCCGCCCAGGACGCCAAGGCTTCCTGCTTGAAGCTCTCGCGGGCTTCTTCGCGCTCGACGTACTGCTGAATCGCTTCGAGCATGACCCAGTGGGGTGAGCGGCGGCGCTGGTTGGCGAGGCGCTGGACGCGACTTTTCAACGTGTCGTCGATCTTGAGAGACGTTGCCATAAATGAGCCTTTTATTACATGGTAATACCTGGTGATATTAGCCCATCCCGGGCTCCCTGGCCCCGAGTCCGCCAGGCACGCGATCGGGTTGCGGGTGCGCATTCCATCGCGCATGGCCCCATGCCGCTCTCTCCTGAGAACCTGATGATTCTTGTAAAGCAGTTCACGCCCTGACCACGCACTGACCCGCTGCCGGCGCCGCCGTGTTGGTTCACTCGTTCATCGGCAAAAACCTTGGGGCGTGCCAGACAGAAAGACGGAGGAAGACGGAATTGAAAGTTACATTTCTTTTCGATTATTTAATTCATTTACTAAAGAAAAACGAGAGGCAGGCAACCCTTTCTCTTAAGATAGGGGCGTATTTTTTTAATAAACTGAAATACAAAGATGCATTTCGTCATCTCTCGATATAAGGGGCTTTGGTCATGACCTCTCTTATTTCTATTAGGGAGGCTCTGATTTTTTTCATTTTTTGTGACATTTCGACGGTAACACTTTAATTTTATTAAGGATGGTTGTTACAAAACCGAATTGATCAGGGCTTCCCTATACAAATCAAAAAGTCATGACGCTCGGTGTCGAACTCGGGAATATTTGAATTTCAGCAGCCTGCTCATCCATGACATACGCAGTTCCCGCCCACGCCTTGGTCGGCCCCATTTCCGCGCGACTTTCGCTTCCCGATGCCGAGTGTTTCGATTCGGTCGATCGGCTCGTCGCCGATTCGCGTCGATTCGACATCGTCCTGCTGAATCTGCCGGGCGCCGTCGCCGGTGAATCGTTGGGCCAGTTGCGCTGGCACTCGAACTATGCGTTCACCCTCGCGTATTGCTGCCAGGACCAGGACGCCGTGTGCGCGGCGCTGGGCGACGGTCCCCTGCCCCAGGACTTGGGCCGTCTCGACGGGCAGACGTGGCAATCCCGCTTCGGGGCCGGCCAACGCGGTCACCACGGGGTAGTCATAGTGCGTGGCCAACCGTGGGCTGCGCACGGCGCGGATTTGCCGCGACTGCCGCAACCACATCCAGACCAGCACGCGGGATTCGATTCTTTCCTGGATGCGGACCGGGTCGAGTTGCGCGAAGCGGGATTGCCACGTCTGCC
>JAITWP010000172.1 GCA_031285365.1 Azoarcus sp. | reverse complement strand
CAGGCGATCAACGGCGGGGAGCTTGCCTTCGAGCGCGGCATAGTGCAGGGCCGTCCAGACATTTTCGCCCGGGACAGGATTGGTTTTGGCTCCGTTGGCAAGCAGAAGGTCGAGTAATTGCATGTTGCCTTTCGATGCCGCGAGCATCAAAGCCGAATCGCCGGTTTTGTTGCGATGATCGACTTGAGGGCGAAAACTCAATACGACCTTCACGGCCTCGATATGACCATCACGGGCAGCAAGGATGAGCAGCGAATTGCCGTGCTCGTCCACGGTATTGGGGGAAACCCTGCCATTTTTGAGGAGTTTGGAGAGCGTACCGCTATTGCCACGTAGAGCAGCGGCAAGCGCATCTTCCTGGCTTCCGGCCTGGGCGGGCGGAGCAGCCAATGCAAAAACGATCAGGGCGACGGCAAATACGTTGCCAAGGCGGCGGAAGGCTTCAGGCAGGATGGGCATGGCGGAATAGTCGGAAGAAGTTTTCGGTTGTCGCCTGTTCGATGACGGCGAACGGTACATTGTGCAGAACGGCCAGTTCCTCGGCGACGTGCTTCACCCAGGCCGGCTCGTTGGTCTTGCCACGATGCGGCGCGGGCGCAAGGTAGGGTGAGTCGGTTTCGATCAGCAATCTGTCGAGTGGAACGCTCGCGGCCACTGCCTTCAACGCGAGAGCGTTCTTGAAGGTGATGATACCTGAAAATGAAATATGCAAACCAAGTGCCAACGCAACCTGGGCAGCTTCGAGCGATTCGGTGAAACAGTGCATGACTCCACCGCAGGCACCGGCATCTTCTTCTTTCAGGATACGCAACGTATCGACAGCGGCATCGCGCATGTGCACGATGAGCGGCTTGCCGCAAGTCTTTGCCGCACGGATATGGGTGCGGAAACGCTCGCGCTGCCACTCGGGCGTATCCTTGTGCCAGTGGTAGTCGAGACCTGTCTCGCCGATGGCCACGACCTTGGGGTCATCGGCAAGTTCGCACAGGCGGGCAATACTCGGCTCTTCGCAGCCGGTATAGTCGGGATGCACTCCGACCGAGGCCCAATATTCCGGATGCCGTCCGACAAGCGAGCGCAGGCGCGGAAAATCCTCGACACGAGTTCCCACGCAGATCGCCTGCCCCACGCCATTGGCAGCCATCTCGGCGAGTATTTCGGATTCCCGCGCGGCCAGTTCGGGAAAATCGGCGTGACAGTGGGAATCGACGAGCATCGATCAAAGCGTCTGAGTTGGTCGACTGGAGTTGAGATGCCCCGCCAGGATCTGCTCGATCTTCTGCTTGACGAGCCTGCCGGTTTCATCCGCCGCAAACTGTACGCCCACGCCTTGCGTCTTGTTGCGTTGCGCCCCGGCAGGCGTGATCCACACGACCGCGCCCGCCACGGGATACTTGGCCGGATCGTCCATCAACTGGATCATCAGGAACACTTCGTCGCCCAGGGTGTAATGCTTGGTAGTAGGCAAAAAGATGCCGCCATTGCCCAGGTAGGGCATATAGGAAGCGTAGAGTGCGGCCTTGGAACTGATGTTCAGCGACAGCACGCTAGGCCGCACCAGGCGGGACTGAGAGGGGTTGGTGTCTGTGTGACTCACGGCCGGACTCCTTTGAACACACGGGCATAGCGCATCAACATGTCTTCCAGGAACAATCGCAAATTGAGCGGATGAGTTGCCACTCGCCGGATATTGATGAATTCATTGTAACAGTCGACGAGCGAAGCCTCGCTCGCTGTAGCGGAAAGTATCGCCAAACGTTCAACCTGTGCCGGGAAATATCTCACACGCCCGCCAAGGCGCAATGCGACCAGGTCGCTCACCCAGCGCTGCATCCACTCGACCAGCGTCATGAGGGTGAATCCGGCGGCAATTACCGTCTTGTCTTTTTTGAGCCAGGTTTCCCATTGCGCGGCAAGCCGTAACGGATCGATCGCGCCTGCCTCCAGATCGCTCGTGAAACGCTCGAACAAGGCTCGGCCTCCCTGTGCGAGCAATCGCTGCGCGGCCAGCGGCATTCCGCCGCACAACGCCACCAAGCCAGCGGGAACGCTCTCTTCGTGTTCCTGCCCCGCCTGCCAGTGCCGCAAGGCATCCGCACTGGGGCGCGGTACATACCACTGCTGGCAGCGGCTGCGAATGGTCGGTAGCAGACGGCGCGGCGCAGATGAAATAAGCAGGAAAACGCATCCATCCGGCGGCTCTTCAAGCAGCTTGAGAAGCGCATTGGCGGTAAAGTGATTCATGGCCTCGGCCGGATCGACGATCACGACCCGCTTCCCGCCGCGATGCGCCGTCACGGTCAACGCCTCCTGCACCGCGCGCACCTGATTGATGACGATCTGGGTCGCGCTCTGAGTCGATTTCGCCTGACGAGTTCCGTCACCCGCCTCGCCGCCGCCGTCTTCAGTCGCGGAAGGCTGCACCTCTCCCGTTTCCGGAACCAGCCGGTGCAGATCGGGATGATTTCCCGACACGCGCCACTGGCAGGGCACACAATGCCCGCAAGCCCGCCCATCGATTTGCGGTGCGTCGCAGAGCAACCTTGCTGCCAGCGCTTCGGCCAGATCGCGCTTGCCGAGACCGGGCGCTCCGGAAATGAGCAGCGCATGCGGCAAACGCTCGCCGAGCGCCATCCATTTTTCCCACTGCGGCTCAAGCCAGGGATGGATCACAGCCACGCCCTCTCGCCAAGCACCGAGGCAATTTCCCGGGCAATGGCACGCGGTTCCTGCGCGGCGTCGATGACATGAAAACGCTCGGGCTCACGCCGTGCCCGCTCCAGGTAGGCAGCGCGCACGCGCTCGAAAAACTCGCGCCGTTCCCGCTCGAAACGATCTGGCTCGGTTCCGTTCGCTTCCACTCGTGCCGCCGCCAGTACGGGCGACAGATCGAACAGCAGGGTGAGATCCGGTTTGAGATGGGGATGCACCCAGGCTTCGAGCGTGTCGCAACGCGCTGCTTCCAGCCCGCGACCGCCCACCTGATAAGCGTAGGTCGCGTCAGTGAAACGGTCGCACACAACCCAGGTTCCCGCTGCCAGCGCCGGTTCGATCACCGCCGCCAGGTGCTCGCGGCGTGCGGCAAACATCAGCATCGCTTCGGTATCAATATGCATTTCCATGCCGAGCAGCACTTCACGCAGCTTTTCGCCAAGTTCAGTGCCTCCGGGTTCACGAGTACAAAGCACGTCACGGCCACGCGCACGCAATGCCTCGGCAAGCAAAGCAATCTGAGTACTTTTGCCCGCACCGTCCACACCCTCGAAAGTGATGAAGCACCCGGATGTTTTCATGGTCGATCGATTCAATTTTCAGGTGTTGTTGATGTCTTCGGCGCTGTCGATGCTATCGGTGGTTTCGCTGCCGGTGTTGTCTTTGATGTTTTCGATGCTGTTGCTGTTGCGGGTGTTCCCTTTTTGCGTATGAAACGATCCACCGCCCGGTTATGTTCATTGAGCGTGCGCGAAAACTCGCTGGTGCCATCGCCGCGCGCGACGAAATAGAAAAAGTCCCCGTTTGGATTCATCGCGGCATGTAACGACGCTCGCCCCGGCATCGCGATCGGAGACGGCGGCAAACCGGGCCGGGTGTAGGTATTCCACGGTGTATCGGCCTCCAGATCACGACGACGTAGCCTGCCAGTGTACTTTTCGCCCATTCCGTAAATCACCGTGGGATCGGTCTGTAGCAGCATACCTTGTCGCAAACGGTTGATGAATACGCCGGAAATGAAGCGACGGTCCTCGTTGCGACCGGTTTCCTTCTCCACGATCGA
>JAITWP010000171.1 GCA_031285365.1 Azoarcus sp. | reverse complement strand
GCAGATTTTGACCCAGAAGGAAAGCTCCGTCGCCATCAAGGCAACCCCCGACGAGGACAAACCCGCCGTACCGCAGCCTGCCATCGGCCCGGACGCTGCGGACACTGCAGCGATGATCCTTGAACTGGAAGCCGAAATAGCTGAACAGACCCGTGCCTACAACCAGCGCCCGCGCCGCGGACAGATCACCGGCGTGCGCGCACGACAATCCAATTTTGCCCGGTACTACGAAGACTGGCGTGCCAAGATCGAACACATCAGCGAACTGCACTACCCCGCTGCCGCACGCGGAAAGATGTACGACAACTTGCTGATAACGGTTTCCATCAAAAAAGACGGAAGCATCGACAAGATCGTCATTCACCGTCATTCAAAATATCCGGTTCTGAACGAAGCGGCGCTAAAGATCGCCCGCTTGGGTGAACCCTACGCGCCATTCCCCCCCGAGATTGCCAAGGATTACGAAGTGATTGACATCACCCGTACCTGGACATTCACCAACAGAAAACTCGGGATAACGAACAAACGATGATATTTTCCGCCATAATCCATACAAGATCGCCCTCGATACACGCCCGCAATGGACCGTTATGCCCTCATCGGCAATCCTGTTGAGCACAGCAAATCGCCTCTCATCCACGCCGCGTTCGCCAGTCAGACGCGGCAGGAGTTGAGCTATCAGGCGTTGCTCGCGCCGCTGGATGGTTTTTCCGACACCGTTCGCATGTTCCGCGCCGAAGGCGGGCGTGGAGCCAACATCACCGTTCCGTTCAAAATCGAAGCCTGTTCACTCGCTACCCGCCTGACGGAACGAGCCAAGCTGGCCGGGGCCGTCAACACGCTTACTTTCATGGACGACGACATCCTTGGCGACAATACCGACGGTATCGGGCTGGTACGCGATCTCATCATCAATCTTGCCTGTCCTCTCGCTAGTCGTCATGTGCTACTGCTGGGTGCGGGCGGCGCAGCGCGGGGGGCACTCTTTCCCCTGTTACAGACCAAACCCGCATCTTTGACCATCGTCAACCGCACCGTCGAGCGAGCGCAGAAACTTCGCTCTGCCTTTTCGCCCCATGCCGGACAAACCACCTTCACTGCCGGAGGCTTCAAGGATCTCGGCGGATGGGAGTTCGATGTCGTCATAAACGCCACCTCCGCAAGCCTCCAAAACGAGACCTTGCCCCTGCCCGGCAACATTTTTGCGCACGATGCGTTTGCCTACGACATGATGTACAACGCAAGCGGCACTTCTTTCCTGAACTGGGCACGCGCAGCAGGCGTTGCCCGATTCTCCGACGGACTTGGCATGCTGGTTGAACAGGCGGCGGAAAGCTTTGCCCTCTGGCGCGGCGTGCGCCCAAGCAGCGCCTCCGTGCTCTCCAAACTACGCCTCCAACTGGCGTCCCACGATTGAGAAAGCGTTTTTTCCGTTGGCTGTGGCGCGGCCTGTTGCTGGTTTTCACGCTTGTGCTCGGCGTACAACTCTGGTTTTTCGCCCAACTCTTTTACTGGCGCGACAACAACCCTTCCAGCACCCGTTTCATGCGCCTCACTCAAACCGAATTACAGGCCAAGAATCCACAGGCCAAGCTGACCCATACCTGGGTGCCTTACGAGCGCATCTCCATCCATCTCAAGCGCGCCGTCATCGCCGCCGAGGACAGCCGCTTCCTCGATCACGATGGTTTCGACTGGGACGGCATCCAGCTTGCGCTGGAAAAGAACCGCGCTCGTGGGAAAACGCGGGCGGGCGGTTCCACCATCACGCAGCAACTGGCAAAAAACCTGTTCCTGTCACCGAGTCGCAGCTCTCTGCGCAAGGGCCAGGAAGCAGTCATTGCCATGATGATCGAGGCGCTGTGGAGCAAGCGCCGCATCCTGGAGGTGTATCTGAATATTGCTCAATGGGGCGACGGCATTTTTGGCGCAGAGGCAGCGGCCCGTCACTACTACCGCATTTCCGCCGCCCGCCTCGGCCCGACAGAAAGCGCCCGCCTCGCCGTCATGCTGCCCAATCCACGCCGTTACGGGCACTCTTTCGGCCCGGTACAACAGGCTCGCGCCCGGCGCATCCTCTTGTACATGGGCGGCACACATGTGCCATGAGCATGGATCAGAGAAGTTTTCCGGATTCCCGTTTTCGGCGTAAATGACGAAGAAATATCGCCCTACTTCTTCTCGGTAACGATAAGAACGCAACGACCCCCGTTACAGTCTACGTCGAACCATACCTCTCCATCCTGCTTATGGATGACATAAACCTGCCGTCTGCTGAGAGTTGATTCTGGCCTGGAGCTATCTCTCTTCGGAGCCAGCGCGCCGCGAGTTTCTTCGGCTTCCGGTCTTTCATTGAAAACCCTGACTCCCCCCGCTGCGGTAATGGCGTCTTCGTAATGGCGCTGGACAAGGGCCAAATCCGGCTTGTAGGCATCCTTTGCTTTTTCGTTATACAGCGTGACTTTCAGCGTCCTGCCCTCTACCAGATGAATACGGTCAACACCTATTGCATAAAGGGTGCGGGCAGATTCCCTGATGCTTTTACTTTCATCCAGTGTGTCCAGCAAGTCCGTTGTGTATCTATACCCTTTGGGGGGCATGAAATGCGGAAATTCGCCGATATCCGCGTTCGTCACCGGAATGTCATTGATGTCGAACATGGTAATGGGCGGCAGCATTTCGGGAACGGATTCCGAAGCAGATTCGGATCCAGGAGCCGCCTGCGGTGAGAGGCTGGTCTCGGGAGAAGGGGCCGTTGACGTAACTGCGTTGTCATCCTTGCCGCAGGCGCTTGCCAGCATGGCCAGGCTCAATGCCATCAGAAGACGAAATTTGGCGCTCATGGGCTTATTTATCCAAAAACACAGGGCGGCGCTAAATATACAAGCAAGTCTTCTCACGCGAAAGCCTGAACATCTTGAATTTGAAATATTTCTCCGTCCTCGATCCGCAACGCAGTAAGCGCACCACCCCAGACGTAGCCGGAATCGAGAGCAATCAAACCTTCCTCACGGTAGAAACCGAGGGCCGACCAATGCCCGCAAATGATGGTGTGGGTGCGGTTGGCACGCTCCGGGAGCGCGAACCAGGGGTAAGTGCCTTCCGGGGCGGTGTCCGGGGGGCCTTTGGCACGCATCACCATGCGACCTTCGGGAGTGCAGAAGCGTATGCGGGTAAAAGCGTTGACGATGACCCGCAGGCGGCCCCATCCCTTGAGGCGGTTTTTCCAGCAATCCGGGCGGCTGCCCATGAGGTTCAGAAGAAACTTTTTCGAGTCCTTGCCGGTGAGCGCGGCCTGGACTTCCTCGGCCAATGCCAAAGCCTTGGGGACGGTCCATTGCGGCAACAGTCCCGCATGTACGAGCACGTATTGATCCTCGACATGCAGCAGGGGACGACGGGCAAGCCAGTGCAGCAGTTCGTCACAGTCCGGCGCGGCCAGAACGTCGTCCATGTTGTCGCTGGCTTTTCGGGATTCGATACCGGCGCGGAGCATCAGCAGGTAAAGGTCATGATTGCCGAGCACGACGGTAGCAACATCCCCAAGGCCCGCAACAAAGCGCAAAACCTGGAGCGATTCCGGGCCGCGATTGACGAGATCGCCGACGAACCAGAGCCGGTCGACCGCAGGGTCGAACGCGCACAAGTCGAGCAGGCGTCGCAATGCGCTGTAACAGCCCTGGATGTCGCCTATTGCGTATGTCGCCATGTTTCGTTGCCTGATGTTGCCGGGTTACTTTGCAGATATTCTTAAACGAATTCGGGTTCCGGTTCCAGTTCCACGCCGAAGCGATCGAGCACGTCTTTCTGGATGCTCGCGGCCAGCCGCAGGATGTCTGCACCGGTCGCGCCGCCGTGGTTGACAAGGATGAGCGCGTGTTGGGCGTAGCAGCCCACGGGGCCGAGACGGCGGCCCTTCCAGCCGCATTGTTCGATCAGCCATCCGGCGGCAAGCTTCTCCCGACCATCGGGCTGCGGATGGTGCGGCAGGGCGGGATAGGCAGCAAGCAACGCGGCGCATTGTCCGGCTTCGATGATGGGATTTTTGAAGAAGCTGCCTGCACTGCTGAGTTCGGCAGGATCGGGCAGTTTTCGCCGCCGTAGCGCAATCACGGCGTCCGACACCTGGTGAGCGGTGGGGGAAGAAGCATCGTCGAGGCCGAACCCGGCAAGTTCACGCTCAAGCTCGCCGTAGCGGATGAGGGGTTGCCAGTGCCTCGGCAGGCGAAAGCGCACTGCCGTGATGAGCCAGCGGCCCGACGGACGCTTGAAAACGCTGTCGCGGTAACCGAATTGGCAGGCAGCGGCATCGAATTGCCTGAGTTCGCCGCTGGCAAGATCGAGCGCGTCGAGCGATTCGATCCGCTCGCTCACTTCCAGGCCATACGCGCCGATGTTCTGGACGGGAGCCGCACCGACGGTTCCGGGAATGAGGGAAAGATTTTCGAGTCCCGGCCAACCCTGGTCGAGCGTCCAGCGAACGAAGTCGTGCCAGTTTTCGCCCGCGCCCGCTTCGATGAGGATGGATGTTTCAGTCTCGCCGCACTTGCGCCGCCCGGAAATTTCGACCTTGAGGACGGTATCGAGCGGCTCGCCGCACAGGACGAGATTGCTGCCGCCGCCCAGAATCAGGCTCGACCTGGGCGCACCTTCCGAGCCGAGGAAAGCGCATGCCTGTCGTGCTTCTTCCACCGAACGCACACGCAGCAGATGCCTTGCCTTGGCGGGAAGACCGAAGGTGTTCAGGGCCGTCAGGTCGGCGTCAATCTGCGCGCAAGGCATCGATGGCCTGCCGGATGTCGGCGTCACTCGTGCCGGGAGCAAGCTCACCCCACTGTTCGTAATCCTCGCCATTCCTGACGCTCGCCACGGACTGTCCGGCCTCGCGGGCGGAAGCAAAGCTCCGGCTTTGCAGGAGCAAACGACCATCGCCACCAACGAACTTGAAGTAGAAAAGCCCGTCCGCCTCGCGGTACTGCTTGAACTGGGGTTTGGTTTGTGCCTTGGCCTTGGCTTGTGAATCCATGGATACAGGGATGAGATCGAGCGGACGCAACCCGGTGGCTTCGCGCAGACGGGCAATGAAAGGAATCGCGTATTTGGCGCGTAGCGCCACTGCGCCACTCTTCAGAACCTGCTCGATGCGCGCAGGCTCGGCGATCAATTCCTCGTAACGCACCCGCATCGGCGCGATGACCGATTCCAGCTTGCCGAAGAGAGCTTCCTTGGCTTCTCCCCAACCGATGCCCTCGGCAAAGCGGGTGCGCATCGTTTCGGTCTCGGCAGGCGTGGCAAATGCCTGAAAGAGCTGGAACAGCGCGGAACCTTCGGTCTCTTTCGGCTCACCCGGCGCTTTCGAGTCGGTGATGATGCCGAACACCAGTTTTTTCAACGTGTCCCAGGGCGCGAAGAGCGGGATGATGTTGTCGTAGCTCTTGCTCATCTTCCGACCGTCCAGCCCCGGCAGGGTGGCAACAGATTCATCGACTGCCGCTTCGGGCAACACGAAATGCTCGCCGTAGCGATAGTTGAAGCTCGCGGCAATGTCGCGCGCCATTTCCAGGTGCTGAACCTGATCGCGCCCCACAGGAACCTTGTGTGCGTTGAACATGAGAATGTCGGCGGCCATCAGCACCGGATACATGAACAGCCCCATCGTCACCCCGGCATCCGGCTCTTCCGACTCGGCAATATTCTTGTCGACGGCAGCCTTGTAGGCATGCGCGCGGTTGAGCAACCCCTTGCCGGTCACACAGGTGAGCAACCAGGCGAGTTCGGTAATCTCGGGAATATCGGATTGCCGGTAGAACCACACGCGCTCGGGGCGCAGTCCGGCGGCCAGCCAGGTAGCGGCAATTTTCAACGTGGACTGTTGCACCCGCTCCGGGCTGTCGGTCTTGACGAGTGCGTGGTAGTCGGAGAGGAAATAGAAGCTCTCGACGCCGGAACGTTGGCTGGCTTCCACCGCTGGACGAATTGCGCCCGCGTAATTTCCGAGATGAGGCGTTCCCGAAGGGGTAATACCGGTGAGTATGCGTTGTGATGTCATGGGTTTCACTGTCTGCGCCCGACATGGTCAGGCAATATGGCACAAAAAAGGGCACAACCGCTTCTCAAAAGAAGAGGGTTCAATACCCGATGCAGTTTTCGATGAAATAAAAGTTCAAAGTTTAGCGCCAAACGTGTGAGAATCCAGCACATGGCAGACCACAGTCTAATCACAACTATCGTTTTCGGCTTCGGCGGCGCCCTGGTGCTCGGTTTCGTTGCCGAACGCCTGCGCGTTCCCGCGCTGGTAGGCTATTTGCTCGCGGGCATCATCATCGGGCCGGCAGCGCTACAGGTAGGGGATCTGGCGATTGCCAACCAACTCTCGGAACTTGGCGTGATGTTGCTGATGTTCGGGGTGGGGCTGCATTTTTCGCTCGGCGATCTGATGTCGGTCAAGCGCATCGCCGTTCCGGGCGCCGTGGCCCAGATGGGATTGGCAACCGTCCTGGGCACGCTGCTCGCGGAATTAGTGTGGGGATGGGATCGCTCCCACGCCTTCATATTCGGATTGTCCCTGTCCTGCGCCAGTACGGTGGTGCTGCTCAAGGCGGTAGAGGCGCGGGGGGAACTGGACACCATAAACGGCCGTATCGCGGTGGGCTGGCTGATCGTGGAAGACCTGGCCACGGTGCTGGCATTGGTGTTGTTGCCGCCTTTCGCAAGGTATGTCAGCGGTGGAGCCACCGATGGCAGCGAAGCACAACAGGCTTCGATCTGGATGACGATCGGACAGACCCTGCTGTACGTAGCGGCTTTCATCTTCCTGATGCTGGTGGCGGGTCGCCGGATCATTCCCTGGTTGTTGTGGCAGGTGGCGCGCACCGGTTCGCGCGAGCTCTTCACCCTGGCGGTCATCTCCATTGCGCTGGGTATCGCCTACATCGCGCAGGCGCTGTTCAGCGTCTCTTTCGCCCTCGGCGCGTTCTTTGCGGGCATGGTGATGCGGGAATCAAAACTCAGCCACCGCGCGGCGGAGGAATCCCTGCCTTTCCGGGACGCGTTCTCCGTACTGTTCTTCGTCGCGGTCGGAATGGTGTTCGAGCCCACCGTTCTGCTGGAATCGCCTTTCAGGCTGCTTGCGGTGGTCGCGATCATCATCCTGGGCAAATCGCTGATTGCCGCCATCCTGGTGCTGGCGTTCCGTTACCCGATGAACACGGCTCTGATCGTCTCCGCCGCCCTGGCGCAGATTGGCGAATTCTCTTTCCTCCTCGCCTGGCTGAGCGTCGATCTGGGGCTGATGTCCAAGGAAGGCTTGAGCCTGATCCTGGCCGCCGCTCTGGTTTCCATCGCCCTCAACCCAGTGATATTCATGGCGGTCGATCCGTTGAGAGACTGGTTGCTGGCCCGGTTTGAGTTTGCGCGCAAACTCGAACGGCGCGAGGAACCTTACGCCCAGTTGCCGATGAGCACCGACCGCAAGTACCTGGAAGGCCAGGTCGTGCTGGTGGGCTACGGCCGGATAGGACAGCGCATCGCCAAGGCGCTCGAAGAACGCAACATTCCCTATGTGGTCGCGGAACAGAACCGCGAATGCGTGGA
>JAITWP010000190.1 GCA_031285365.1 Azoarcus sp. | reverse complement strand
GGTTGGCCGAATACGGGAGCCTCGACAATCTGATTGCCTGTGCGGGCGAAATAGGTGGCAAGGTGGGTGAGAACCTGCGGAATCACATCGATTTTCTGCCCCTGGGCCGCCGTCTGGTGACGGTCGCAACCAACGTGGATCTACCGTGTGATCTCGACGATCTTGCTCTGCGCGAACCCGACCTCCAGGCATTGACCACGATCTACGAACGCCTTGAATTCAGAAGCTGGCTGGGAGGGCAGGGGGGGCAGCAACCCAGTGTGTCACCTCCCGCAGCAGAGGGACTGACACGGCGCTTCCAACGAAACGGAGAGAGCGGCAATGAGGTGTCCACCCACGCACCGGATCGATCCCGTTACCGTGCCATCGTCGATTGGCCGGATTTCGAGGCGTTGTTGAAGCAACTGGAGTCCGGGTCTTTTGTCGACCTTGTCGCGCTCGATACCGAAACCACGGGACTTGATCCGCTTACCGCGCGGCTGGTCGGAATTTCCTTTGCGTTTGGGCCGGGAGACGCAGTGTATCTGCCGCTTGCCCATCGCGGCACGGATATGCCCGCACAACTGCCATTCGATGAAACGCTGGAGCGGCTCAAACCGTGGCTGGAGTCGGAAACACACACCAAACTTGGACAAAACATCAAGTTCGACGCCCACATCTTCGCCAATCACGGCATCACCTTGCGCGGCATCGTCCACGACACCCTGATCCAGTCCTACGTGCTGGAAAGCGACCGATCCCATGACATGGATTCACTCGCCAAACGGCATCTCGGACTCACCACGACTCCCTATGCTGAAATTTGCGGCACGGGTGCAAAAAAGATCGGTTTCGACGAAGTGACATTGGATGTTGCAACCCGTTACGCCGCTGAAGATGCCGACATCACCTTGCGATTGCATCAAAAACTGTGGCCGCAGGTGCAAACTGCTCCAATGCTGGCCGCACTCTACCGGGACATTGAACTGCCGACTCTCTCCGTGCTGTTGGCGATGGAGCGCACCGGCGTACTCATCGACCCATTTCTTCTCGCGCAGCAAAGCAACGAACTGGGCCGCCGCTTGCTCGACCTGGAGCGCGAAGCTCACGCACTGGCAGGGGAGGGGTTCAACCTCGGTTCCCCCAAACAGCTTGGCGAAATCCTTTTTGGACGCCTTGGCTTGCCAGTGCGGAAGAAAACCGCCACCGGTCAGCCTTCGACTGATGAAGACGTTTTGAGTGAACTTGCCGAGGATTACCCGCTACCCAAGTTGCTGCTCGAACACCGCAGCCTTTCCAAGCTGAAGGGCACCTACACCGACAAGCTGCCGCGCATGGTCAATCCGGCGACGGGCAGGGTGCATACCAACTTTTCACAGGCGACGGCCATTACCGGGCGGCTTGCCAGTTCCGACCCCAATCTCCAGAACATTCCCGTGCGCACGGCAGAGGGCCGCCGCATCCGCGCCGCCTTCATCGCGCCGCGCGGCTACCGGATTGTTTCAGCAGATTATTCGCAGATCGAGCTTCGCATCATGGCACATCTGTCGAACGACGCCCGATTGCTCGACGCCTTCGCACGCAGTGAAGACGTTCACCGCGCCACCGCCGCCGAAGTGTTCGGAATCGCGTCCGAAGCGGTTACCTCAGAGCAGCGGCGTTACGCCAAAGTCATCAATTTCGGTCTCATCTACGGCATGAGCGCGCACGGTCTTGCCAAGGCGCTCGGGATCGAACGAGGTGCGGCGCAGGGATGGATCGACCGTTATTTTGCGCGTTATCCGGGTGTTGCCGCCTACATGGAGCGGGTGAAAATGCTTGCGCGCGAGCAGGGCTACGTCGAGACCGTCTTCGGGCGACGCCTTCATTTGCCAGATATCAACGCCCGGCAGTTCAATCGCCGACAGGCGGCAGAACGCGCTGCGATCAATGCTCCCATGCAGGGAACTGCTGCCGATCTCATCAAGAAAGCAATGATTGCCGTTTATCGCTGGTTGAGTGACTCGGAGCTTCAATCACGGCTGGTGTTGCAGGTTCACGATGAACTGGTGCTTGAAGTTCCAGAAGAAGAAATCGACACCATACGTACGAAACTTCCCGGTTTGATGGAGAACGTCGCTGATCTGTCCGTTCCGTTGCGTGTCGATATGGGAGTGGGAAATAGCTGGGACGAAGCGCATTGACCGAGAAATTGACCGGCGGCGGCACAGACTGTTGGATGAAAAAGACAGGTAAAAAGCAGGGGCTTTCATCTCGCAGATGATACGGTGCGTCAAGTTATTTCTTTTCGGACGACTCAGACTTAAAGTTTACATAATACAAACTTACCGGCCTGCCCTTCTACTTGTTTGGCATTAACAGGGGGCGGGGCCATTCCGACCAGTAGCCCGACCCCGGCCAGTATCGCGAACTCCTTTGACTTGTGCAGCGCCATCGCGATCTTCTCCCAAAACTTCCGAGCCTCCGGCGTCTTGGCGCGAGTGGCTGCCGCTTGCGCGGCTATCTCAGGCTTGCCCAAAAGTTGGGCGAGGGCGGCGGCTTGG
>JAITWP010000072.1 GCA_031285365.1 Azoarcus sp. | reverse complement strand
TCCGAAGCCCACACCCTTCATCGGCTGCTTGGCGCGACGACGACCCCTGGGCGCTTCCGGCATCACGCCGCCAACCCTCTCGCGCTCGACCTGCTCGTCGTCGACGAAGCCTCGATGCTTGACCTCGCCCTGGCCGCCAGCCTTCTCGACGCCTTGCCTCCGCACGCCCGACTCGTGCTGCTCGGCGACAAGGATCAACTCGCTGCCGTCGAAGCGGGGGCGGTATTTGCCGATCTCTCCTCCGGCTGGCGCTTTTGCGCGGATGAAGCCGCACGGCTCGCGGCACTCACCGGCGTACCGGAGGAGACTCTGTTGCAGGGAGCGGGAAACGAAGCTGCGTTGGCCGATAGCGTCGTCTGGCTCCTGATGAGCCACCGCTTTCGCGCCGATTCCGGCATTGGCCGTCTCGCGCGGGAGATCAACGCAGGCGAAGGCGCGGCGGCGCTCGTCTGGCTGAGAACCCAGATTGATCCCGCCGTATTCTGGATCGAAGACGAGAACGCCAACGCCTCACACGATGCGCCTCCCTCCGCTGCCGCGCTGACGGCGATGGAAGAGGGGTACGCCGCCTACTTTTCTGCGCTCCGGGAAGAAGGCGCTGCCGATGAACCGCTGGAAACCCGTGTAGCCAGATTCTTCACCGCCTTCGAGCGTTTTCGCGTACTCGTGGCCGTGCGCGAAGGCCCGCGCGGATTGGCGGCGGTCAATGCCTATCTGGAACGCCATGCCCGCGCCTCTCCTGGCATCGACGCCGTGGGGCCGTTCTGGGCGGGACGTCCTGTCATCGTGCTGGAAAACGACCCCGTGACCCGGCTTTTCAATGGAGACATCGGCCTGTGCCTGCCCGACCACGATGGCGCACTCTCAGTGTTTTTCCCTGCGCCCGGTGGCGGCGTCCGCGCCATTCCCCCTCGCCGCCTGCCCAGGCACGACACCGCCTTTGCCCTGACCGTCCACAAAAGCCAGGGTTCCGAATTTTCCGAAATCCTGCTTCTTCTACCCGCTCGGCCTATGCGTGTATTGAGTCGTGAACTTCTTTACACTGCGGTTACCCGCGCTGCCTTGCGAGTGATCATCGCGGGCAGTGCAGAGGTTTTCGAGGCGGGGTGTTTGGTGCGCAGTGTGCGTTTCAGCGGCCTGAATGAGAGGTTGCGCAATCGAAACAGAGGATAGATCAGATGGAACTTCTTTTATGGCGGCATGCCGACGCGCTACCCGGCGTTCCCGACTTTGAGCGGGAGCTTTCCCCGCACGGACACCAGCAGGCCCGCAAGGTAGCGGCATGGCTCAAGGAACACGCGCCTGCCGATTTGCGCTTCGTTGTCAGTCCGGCAACCCGCACGCGACAGACGGTCGCCCATTTTCGCGACGACGAATACAGCATTCAGTTTTGCCCACAGCTCTATGAAAGCACATCGCCCAAGGAAATACTGACTCTTCTCGATTGGCCGAACGTCACCCGATCCGTACTCATTGTCGGTCATCAACCCCTGATCGGTGCGTTGGCTACCCATTTACTCTCTGACACTTCCTACCCCGGATCCTTTCGTAAAAGCGCCCTCTGGTGGCTGCGCATCGAACCCGGTCAGGATAGCGCCCAACTCGTGCAGGTGGTGGATGGGGATATGCTGGAGTAGGGGGAGTTCACTCCGGCCCTTCGGGGCGCACCTGCTACGCTACCAACTCTCGCACGAAATTCGGCAATGCCAGCGACGCGCCGTGCATGGCGCCGTTGTAGTACTGGAGATGATGGATGCCGCGTTCCTTCAGCCGTGCCTCGACGGCATCAGCGGTCAAGCGGCGAGGATCGGCTCGTTGCGAGCAGAACGCCATCAGCCACAGTCCGCCATACAACGGTACCGATGTGAGGTAGGGAATGACGAGGTTGAAGGCTTCACGTAGCCGCAGCAGTGTGTCAGCAATTCGCTTCGGGTTGGCGAGCGGGCTGGCGACATGCAGCGTCATGATGCCGTTCTCACCCAAGCGGGCGGCGCAGGCGCGGTAGAATTCCGGCGTGTAGAGTTGCGTCGACGGGCCGCCCGGATCGGTCAGATCGAGCACGATCAAGTCGAACGGCTCTGCGCTGGCCTTTACATAGGCGAAACCATCCTCGATTTTCAGCGCCAGCCGCGGGTCGTCAAGGCTGCCGCGATGTACGTGTTGCAGATGGCGGCGGGCGATATCGACAACTGCCTGATCGATTTCCACCAGGGTGATGTGCTCGATGCTCGGGTGCTTGAACAGTTCCTCAGCCGAGCCGCCATCACCGCCACCGACGACGAGCGCACGGCGCGGCTGATCGTGCGTGATGGCGGCCATATGGACGAGATTTTCGTGATAGAAAAACTCGTCCTTTTCCGAGGTCATGAAATGACCGTCGAGCCGAAAGAGGGTACCGAACGATTCGGTATCGTGCACCTCGACATTCTGCAGACCGGAATGGAACGCTTCATGCCGCCTGGACGAGCGGATGAAAAAGCCCCAGTCGGGTGTCAGAAGTTCCGTCAGGGCGTCTCCGTCAACGTTCGGAGAGACCGGTTCAGTCATCTTTACTGCCGCGAAGGATCTTTTGAAACTGCGTGCGATCCGGCTTCAGTGCGTCTCTGATCATTTCGTAGAGCTTTTGCGCCTTGCCTGTGTTGTCGCTGGTGTAGTTGCAAACATACACGTCAACGGTCACAGAACCGAATTCAGGCCAGGTATGAATCGCCAGGTGCGACTCGGCCAGAATCACGGTTCCGGTAACGCCATGCGGCTCAAATTGAAAAAAACACTCTCCGACAGTGGTCAGGCCGGAAGCCTCGACGGCTTTCAGGCAAACTTCGCGCAATGCCTCAGCACGGGTGAACTCCGGCGTATCGGCAGGGCAGCCATACCATTCTCCCAACAGATGAACGCCGTCCATGTCTCACCACCTTCCATTCGTTTCTCCTTTCCTGCAAACAACAAGTGTCGCCTGGAGCATAGGTTAGAAAAACCGCAAAGCGGAACAAGTTGGCTATTGTATCGCCAATCATTCACGGAGTGTCCCCCCTTTTTCGTATGCTTTTGTACGGTTCTGTGGGGGTCGCGATTGCAAATCCAGCCTTTGTAAGGGTCTGGAGGGGCTTGAAAACTGACGACAATCAAGGCTGCCGTGGCTTTTCGCGCTGGGCAATTTCAGAAGAAGGGGGGCTGCGAAGAAGACCAACCATGTCGCCAAGGATGTTCGCACTCTCTTCGAGAAGAACGTCGCGCGAAGTCTTGCGTGCTTTTTCGGCGGCGAGTTCATTGGAGAGACTGCGTTCGTTGGCGAGCAGGCCGTCGTCGCCTACTTCTCCATCGGTCATGTCGTCATCGGTCGTTCCGACGCTCTTGCGCGCCTTGGTGCGGGCTTCCAGGCGGTCACGTTCGGCGCGGCGCGTGCTTTCCTTGAGCGAAATGGTCTTCGTTTCACGCAGGGCTTTCAGTTCGACGACTCTTTCCTTGAACTGGAGAAAATCCTTGTTCTGCGCGGCCCGCTGTTCGTGGCGCAGGGTGAGTGTGGGCAACAGGGTGGTGATGTTGCCTGCGCTACGGAATTCAACGGGGTTGATGCGCGTCCAGGGCAGGGCATTGTCGTAGGCCGATTCGCCAAAGCTCTTGGAGTCGATGAGCGAGGGCAGGGTGATGTCGGGGCTGACGCCGCGCAACTGGGTCGTCCCGCCCGAGAC
>JAITWP010000295.1 GCA_031285365.1 Azoarcus sp. | reverse complement strand
CTTACCGAGGACGAAAAGGAACTGGGTGTGTGCATGGTCGACATCGGAGGCGGTACGGCTGATCTGGCTGTATTTACCCAGGGCGCGATCCGTCACACCGCCGTCATTCCGGTAGCGGGTGATCTGGTGACGAACGACATTGCCATGACCCTGCGCACGCCGACTGCCGAGGCTGAGGAGCTCAAGACCCGTTGCGGGGTCGCCATGCACTCGCTGGTGGATCCTGACGAGATGATCGAAGTGCCCGGTGTGGGAGACCGTCCATCTAGGCTGCTGACACGCCAGACACTGGCCGATGTCATCGAGCCTCGCGTGTCGGAAATCTTTGATCTCGTGGTGGCCGAACTGCGCCGCAGCGGTTACGAGGAATTGCTGTCCTCGGGCATCGTCCTGACCGGGGGCGCGGCACTGATGCCGGGCATGGCCGAACTGGGCGAAGACATTTTCCACATGCCGGTGCGGGTGGGTTCTCCGCTCTATGAAGGCGCACTGGCCGATGTGATTCGCTATCCGCAGTACGCGGCGGCGATGGGGCTGGTGATCGAGGGCGCGGCACAGCGGCGACGCGGCATTCAGGCTCGCGATACCAGTGGAGTGAAACAGGTTTGGGGGCGCTTGAGGGATTGGCTCAAACGCAATTTTTGAAAGTCTGTTCGGTAGGCGGGTGTGACTCACTGGCCGAAAACGGCGCAACGACGGGGGAATGAAAATTGCGAAAATGGAGCATGACATTTGTGCTGTAAAATAGCGCATTTTGCATTAATGCTGTTGCGGTGAGGCAGCAGTCAGGGGGATTTTCCCAAGGTTTGACCTTCTTTCCAGGAGCTGAAGCATATGTTTGAAATTGTTGAAAAAGAACAACGGTCGCCGAATGGTAGAACCATCATCAAGGTGATCGGAGTCGGGGGCGCAGGCGGAAATGCTATCGACCACATGGTGCGTGAAGGGGTGCAGGGCGTCGATTTTATCGCTGCCAACACCGACGCACAGGCGCTGGCACGGTGTCTTGCGCCGGTCAGAATTCAACTCGGCACGACCGGGTTGGGCGCGGGTTCCAAACCGGAAGCGGGCCGCGCAGCCGCGCAGGAGTCGCACGACACCATCGCTTCCGCGCTGGCCGATGCCCACATGGTATTCATCACCGGCGGCATGGGAGGCGGAACCGGAACGGGTGCGGCGCCCGTGGTGGCTGAAATTGCCAAGGAATTGGGCGTCCTCTGCGTAGCGGTCGTGACCAAGCCCTTTGATTTCGAGAACCGCCTGCGGGTTGCTGAAAGCGGTATCGAAGAACTGAGCCGTTACGTCGACTCGCTCATCGTCGTGCTCAACGACAAGCTGCTCGAAGTCTACGGCGACGAAGCCACCTTCGAAGAATGTTTCCGTGCCTCGGACAACGTGCTCTGCAAGGCCGTCGGCGGCATTTCCGAAATCATCAACGCACCGGGTCTGGTCAATGTCGACTTCCAGGACGTGCGCACGGCGATGGGCGAAATGGGCCGCGCCATGATGGGTTCGGCGGAAGCCTCCGGGCTGGATCGCGCGCGGATTGCTGCTGAACAGGCCGTGGGCAGCCCGTTGCTCGAAGGCACCGAGTTGTCTGGTGCACGTTGCGTGCTCATCAACATCACTGCTGCCAAGGGTTCGCTGAAACTGGCCGAAGTGAAGGAGGCCGTCCATACCGTACAGGCTTTTGCCGCACAGGAAGCCTTCGTCAAATATGGAACCGTGTTCGACGACAGCATGGAAGACCGGTTGCGCGTCACTGTTGTGGCGACTGGCTTGGGTTCTCCGCGAACCACGCGGCAGGAACCGCAACCAAGGATGCATGTCGTGCGCGGCACGGGAACGCACGGTCCGATCTATGTAGGAGGAAACGACGGCTATGACGACGGCAGCAATATCACCACTCCGGCGATCATTCGCAGTCGCCGTGGCGGTCGTGCCGAGCCGTCGGTGGGCAGTGGTAGAGGAGGAAGTGCTGGCGGTAGCGTTGGCACAAGCACTACTTACGACATCCCCGCCTTCCTGCGTCGTCAGGCCGACTGATATCGGCTGAATCGGCTTCCTGGAAACGCGTGCCACCAGTCCGGCGCAGGCCCGCCCCCCTTGGGCCTTTTGAAACCGGAATGGTGGCGGGCGTCCCCACAAGGGGGGTTCTTTGCCGGGTTGTTCGTGATAAGCTTTCGCGGCTTTACAGGAACAAAAAAACGTGATCAGGCAGCGCACCCTCAAATCGATTGTCACCGCAACAGGCGTGGGCCTGCACGGCGGGCGCAAGGTCAATCTCGTTTTACGCCCCGCCGGGGTGAATACCGGTATCGTTTTTCACCGCGTGGATATCCGCCCTCCTGTCTCCCTGCCCGTCGATCCGTATGCGGTCTGTGACACCCGGATGTGTTCCGGGCTGGAAAAGGGTGGCTATAAAGTTGGCACGGTCGAGCATCTGATGTCGGCCCTGGCCGGGCTTGGCATCGACAATCTCCATATCGACGTTGACGCGCCCGAGATACCGATCCTGGACGGTAGCGCCGGGCCTTTTGTCTTTCTGCTCCAGTCGGGTGGCATCGAAGAGCAGCCCGCAGCCAAGAAATTCCTGCGCGTCAAGAAAACCGTTGAATACCGCGAGGATGACAAGCTCGTGCAATTGTCGCCTTACGATGGTTTTCGTCTGAAATTTTCCATCATCTTCGACCACCCGGCGATAGATTCGACCTCTACCGAGGTGGAAGTCGACTTTGCCAGACATTCCTACGTGCGTGATGTTTCACGCGCGCGCACCTTCGGCTTCACGCAGGACGTGGAATTCATGCAGGCCAATGGGCTTGCCCTGGG
>JAITWP010000285.1 GCA_031285365.1 Azoarcus sp. | reverse complement strand
AAAACGCGACTGCTCACCGCATTGGCCGTGCGGGGCGAACAAACACTCGACCTCGAATCCCTGGCCGCACACAAAGGTTCCGTACTCGGCGAGGTTAGATTCGAACCATTTTTGTGTCGGTTGTTTATGGTTCGGCATGCCGCCGAGTACGGAGCCTTTGTGTGCGGCCAGGGATTCGAGGTCGAGCGTCTGTTCGCCTCGCGCAGCCAATGCGGTGAGCAGTCGCGTCTTGCCGCTGCCGGTTGCGCCGCAGATGACGCACCATTGGAGTTTTGCGGGCCGAGTCGCCAGCAGGTCGACGACGTGCCTTCGCCATGTTCTGTAGCCGCCCGTGAGTTGTCTGGCGCGCCAGCCGATCAGGTTGAACCACACTGCGGCGCTTTGGCTGCGCATGCCGCCGCGCCAGCAGCAGACGAGAGGTCGCCAGTGTTTGGGTCGGTCGCGCAAATGCGTCTCCAGCATCGCGGCGATGTTTCTTGCGACCAGAGCCGCACCCAGTTTTCTGGCCTCGAACGGGGATTGCGCGTACAGCAGCCCGACTTCGTGGCGTTCGATGTCGTTCAGGACGGGACAATTCAACGCGCCGGGGATATGATCTTCCGCGAATTCAGCGGGGGATCGGACGTCGATGATCTCGTCGAAATCGGCACGTTCTTCGAGTGTGCTACGCAGGACGAACGGCGGTGGTGAGGACATAGGAAAAAATGAAAAACGTGACCGAAAAAATCAGATTGACTCAATTTTCTCATGGCGGCGGTTGCGGCTGCAAAATTGCGCCTGCCGTGTTGAGCGAGATGCTGGCGCGATTGCCCGCCGGAATTGCGCCGCCGGAGTTGCTCGTCGGAACGGAGACGAGCGACGACGCGGCGGTCTATAGGTTGAACGATCAGCAGGCGTTGATTGCGACGACGGATTTTTTCATGCCCATCGTCGATGATCCTTTCGATTTCGGACGCATCGCGGCGGCCAATGCGCTCTCGGACATCTACGCGATGGGCGGCTCTCCGATTCTGGCACTGGCGTTGGTGGGGATGCCCATCGGCAAGCTGCCGCCGGAGGTGATTGCCCGCGTGCTGGAAGGTGGTGCGAGCATGTGCCGCGAGGCGGGTATTCCGGTGGCGGGCGGTCATTCGATCGACAGCGTGGAGCCGATTTACGGGTTGGCAGCGATGGGGCTGGTGCATCCCGGGAAGGTGAAAAGCAACGCAGGAGCGAAGCTGGGGGATGCGTTGATTCTGGGCAAGCCGTTGGGCGTCGGGGTGTTGAGCGCGGCGCAGAAAACGGGGCGGCTGGATGAGGCCGGATACAGGGCCATGATTGGCGTCACCACGCAACTGAACCGCGTTGGCGCAAAGCTCGGCCTGCGCGACGATGTGCACGCAATGACGGACGTGACCGGTTTCGGTCTGCTTGGACATCTGCTCGAACTCTGCAGGGGTTCCGGTTGTCGTGCGGAACTGACCTTCGAGGCGCTACCGGTAATCGAGGTGGCGCGCACTTTTGTGCTGGAAGGGGTCAAAACGGGGGCTTCCGCGCGGAACTGGACTTCTTATGGAAGCGAGGTGGAATTGCGCGATGTTGCTCCCTGGCAGCAGACGCTTCTTACCGATCCTCAGACCAGCGGGGGGTTGCTCGTCGCCTGCGCGGCGGAGGCGGCAAAGGAAGTGCTTGCGCTCTTTTACGCGGAGGGTTTTGCGGAGGCGGCGGAAGTGGGGCGCTTGCGGGAGTGGGAGTCGGGAGGGCGTGTGGTGGTGAGGGGGTAGTCGGGTTACTTCGGTACCGCACCCAATGGCAAAAACATCGTCATCGGTCGGCCGAAAAGCGGAGTGAATCCGAAATGCGCATAAAAAGCCCTGGCGGCATCATTTTTGGCATCTACTGTCAGAGCATACGCGCCCACATGAGCACGGGCGATCAGGCAACGATCCAAGGTGCAGGCGAGCAGCCTCTTGCCGAGGCCACGCCCCTGTTCGTCGGCGCGACAGGCGAGGCGGCCCAGGCGAAAACAGGGTATCGGGTAGCGGGGGAGTTTTTGTCGGTCTTTTTCAGGTAGCAGGGAAGAATCGATTTCGGCGGCGCTGAGCGTGTAGTAACCCAGGATTCGCTCTGGCGTATGGGGTTCGATCAGTACATATGTTGAACTGATGCCACGTTTGCGGTGCTGATCGGCGTAATGCTGTAAATATTCGTTGAGAGCCGGAACACCGCAATCGAAGTCCGCGCGGTTGTGAATCACCGGATCGAGCGGCAGTTCATCAAACACGCCGAACATCCCGTCGAGCCAGTTCCAGTGCGGCCTCGAGCGCTGAATTCGGGGTGAAGGCGGCGTCCAGCGATTCGACGAACGCTTTGAAATCTTCGGGCGATAGCGTGATGCGTGATTCTCGATCCAGCAGTTCGCGCGCTTTTTCCTTTGCGGCAGCACGCACGAAACCCGCCATGCTTGTGCCCATCAGGGCGGCGGCCTGCGCAAAAATGTTCTTGTCTTCCTGATTGAGCTTGAGGTCGAAACGTGCGACGGTGGAAGTCATGGGGTGATTCTCCAATAAAGTTTTATGTACGGTATTTTGCTGTACCGTCTGTGGGATAACAAGCTCTTTTTTGAGTCAGGGCGGTCAAAAGTCGAATCATTACGCTGCTAGAATCGCACCCTTCTAACCTGGGAGTTGCATGGTGCGCATCGTTTGTCTCGACCTCGAAGGGGTGCTGGTTCCCGAAATCTGGATCGAATTCGCCGAACGTACAGGCATTGCGGAGTTGCGTCGCACGACGCGCGATGAGCCTGATTATGATGTGTTGATGAAATATCGGCTGGATATTCTGGCAAGGCATGGCCTTGGTTTGCCGGATATTCAGAAGGTGATTGCGGACATGGGGCCGCTGCCCGGCGCGCGCGCGTTTCTCGACGACCTGCGCGAGGCGTATCAGGTGGTGATTCTTTCCGATACATTCTACGAATTCGCCCATCCGCTGATGCGGCAGCTTGCGTGGCCCACGCTTTTTTGTCACGGGCTGGAAACCAACGCCGAGGGCGTGATCGTAAACTACCATCTGCGCATGGCCGACCAGAAACGCGAGGCGGTGATGCGTTTCCGCGAACTCAATTTCACCGTCGTTGCCGCAGGCGATTCTTACAACGACACCGCAATGGTGGGCGCGGCACACGGGGGCATTCTTTTCTGCCCGCCGGAGAACGTGGTGCGTGAGTTTCCGCAGTATCCCGTGACGCACGATTACGCGGCGCTTCGCGTGGAAATCAATCGCGCCTTCACGCACTCAGCCTGAAAGGCCAAAGAAAATTCCCCTCCGTGGAGGGGTGGCCCGAAGGGCCGGGGTGGTTGTGTGGATACGCACGCAACCTGAAAAAGCAAAGAAAACAAATTCCTACTTCGACCCCGCCTCCCGCGCAAACCATTCCAGTTGGGTACTCAGGGATTCGCCTCCGCTGATCTGCGGGTTGGAGGGAGTGGAACCATCAGCCGTTTCGCGGGCGGCGATGATGGCCTTGGCGTGTTCGAACGCTTCGGTGAATGAGCGGGTTTTACGCAATGCTTCGTCGAAATAGGCGCGGCCGAAGTCGGTCAGATCGTTTGTGTCGTTGCAACCAAAGGAATTGCGGTCGGCGGAAGCAGCGGTAATGACCAGGGTGTTGTCGCTGGCAAGCGCAGGGACGAAACCGCCGGAATAGCAGGCCGAAACCACGACCACCCGGTGCTCGATACCCGCATCGTCGAGTGCCTTGCGCAACATCTGCGGGGTGATGTCGGAGAACCCGAACGGCGGAAGTTGGATGGATAAATGGTGATCAGCCAAACCGTGCGAGGACAGGAACAGGAAAAGCAGGTCTTCTTTTCCGTTCATCTGTTTGCCGATGCGGTGCAGCGCCCTTGAGAGCGATTCATAGCTGGCGAGCGGGATTTTCCGTGCCGTGGCCGAGTTGTTGACCAGAATCATGGAATGACCAACGGTGTTATAGCGATCCCTGAATAATTGCTCGACAGCGATAACCTCGCGCATGAACACGCCTTCTTCGTGGCCTGCGACGCCGAGGAAAAAGATTTCCGGTATGCCGGGTTTTCCAGCCTCGATCCTGGCCAGATTTTCATCGAGAAGGCGCGGCTGGCCGTAGAACATTTCTTCGTCAATGGTGAGGGCGGGTCTGTCGGTGGTTGCAGGGGTAACAGTGCTGATTTGCCAGAGCGACAGGGGATCGGCGCTGGTGAAGGCGAAAACTAGGCCCGGCGGAGCGAGCAGCGCGCACAGGATGCGCCGCCAGCCGCCACCATAGGCGCTATACGCAACGAACAGGCTCCCAGCCAGCGCCAGCCATAAATGGGGCAGCATGAAAACGAAGAACGACAATCCGGGCCATGAGGTAAAACCCGGAAACGTGCTGTGGGTGGGGTCGAAAAACGTTGTCTTGGAGAGAGTTGACCACACCGTTGCGCCAATGAATTCGGCCAGCGGCATCATGGGTAGCAGCAGAGTGAATGCCAACCAGATGCTTCCGCCGTCCAGTCGTCCGTCAATCCATTTCAGCAGACCGGCGATAACGGCTATAGCGCCAAATGGGACGAACACCACGCTGACAAACCCCTCACCATTGACGAGAGCACCGTCGTTCAATCCATTCAGGCCGATGGAAAGGGTTATCGAGATCAGGCAATAGAGCAGAACAATCCAGGGGAGTTTGCCGATGTCCGGGCTGAAGCTGTCAGGTTTGGGACGGCGCAAGGTCAGGACGCGACCAAGCTGGCAAAAATCGGAGAGTAGCCTGGAACGGGAGACGGTATTGGAAACAGACATGAAAATGTTGTTCAGTCCGGGGTGGTGCTCCCGTGGCAAATTGCTGTTCGCCAGCGTTCGAGCTTGGCGGTGAAAGCCAAAGTATAGGCCGGACTGGAAGAAGGCGGTATATATGAGATAAAATTCACTTTTTTTTTACATGCCAATATGTTTCAGGAGCCCATGAGTCAGTGAGTCTGAGTCCGAGCGTTTCCGACAATCCCCTCGTCCGCCTTGATGGTGTGCGTTTCGCCTATGGCGAGCGCGAAATTCTGCGTGGTGTCGATTTGACCGTGCATCGCGGTCAGTTGGTGGCGATCATGGGGGGAAGCGGCTGCGGCAAGACG
>JAITWP010000251.1 GCA_031285365.1 Azoarcus sp. | reverse complement strand
TTCGACACCCGTTGCGCTCGATGGGGCGGGATTTTCAGTTACAGGCGCAACCTTGAGGGCGGGTGGCGCTGCTGCATCGGAGGCGGTTGGCGCGGTGGAGACGGGCGCGAGAGCGGGTGGCACGGGGGCCAGTTGCAGGTTGAGCCGCAGGGGCATTCCGTGGAACTCTTCGCCCAGCTCACCGATGCGGCGCAGGTAGCGGTCGCGCACCCATTGCAGGAAGAAGCGGTTGGGCGCTTTCAGCGTCAGGCTGGGAGCGCCATCGCCATCATCGTCGGCGTACTCGACGGGCAGCGGCTTGATCCAGGTGTTGAACTGCTGTTCAGGCAGTTCCTGTTCGAGACATGCCAGACAGTAAGGCCAGAATTCCTGCTGCACGGAGGGGATGGTTTGCGTTTGAGGCACGGCGTTCAAAAAAACATCAGGCACACCGCTCCGGAACACCGGGCGGCAGGCATACGGCCTTGCGACCAGACTGGGAAAACGGTTGGAGTGCTGCGACACGGCTCCGACCGGACAGGGAAGAAATTTTACTCGCTTTACCCGTTCTTCGCCAACTTATCCACAGCCTATTTTCAGCGGCGGATGCTTTCCCCTTTATCCGGCTTCATCTGGGATAATCCAACGATTTGTGACTGCGCCGGACGTCCCCTGTGATCCAGACAACCTCCTCTTCCGCCTGGCTGCGCGCCATCCTCGACAGCACTTTGGGTCGCGCCATCTTCAATCGCCGCATGTTGATCTGCATCTTTACCGGGTTCGCATCCGGTCTGCCGCTGTACCTGATACTCCAACTGGTTCCGGCATGGTTGAGGACGGGCAATGTGCCGCTGACGGTGATCGGTATTTTTGCCCTGGCGCAGATTCCTTTTACCTGGAAGTTCCTGTGGGCGCCGCTGATTGATCGCTACAAGGTCATCCCCTGGCTGGGGCGCCGCCGCAGTTGGATGTTCGTGGCCCAGATTGCACTGATTGCCGCCATCGCCTGGATGGGGCAGATCGACATATCGGGCAGGGGTTTTCCCTGGGAAGCGTTCATTTTTACCGCTGTGATAGCCCTTTTCTCGGCAACGCAGGATATCGCGCTCGATGCTTTCCGCCGGGAAATCCTGCCGGACGAGGAGCTGGGACTCGGCAACGCCATCCACGTCAACGCCTATCGTATCGCGGGCCTGATTCCGGGTTCCCTGTCGCTGATTCTGGCTGACAGGTTGCCGTGGGGAGAAGTGTTTGTAATCACTGCGGCCTTCATGATCCCCGGTCTCATCATGACGCTGATGGTCAAGGAACCTGCGGTGGCGAAGGGAGCGCCGCGAACATTGCGCGCCGCAGTGGTCGAGCCTTTCACCGAATTCTTCGGTCGCCACGGCCTGAAGTCGGCGGTGTTGGTGCTGCTTTTCATCTTCCTGTACAAATTGGGCGACTCGTTGTCCACGGCGCTTGCCACGCCGTTTTATCTGGACATGGGTTTCAGCATGACGGAAATCGGCATCGTCGCCAAGAACGCGGGGCTGTGGGCTTCGGTGATCGGCGGGATTCTGGGCGGCATCTGGATGATCAAGCTGGGCATCAACCGCGCCTTGTGGGTGTTCGGCTGTGTGCAGGCTGCCAGCACTCTCGGTTTCATTACCCTGGCCGGGATCGGGCCTCCGTACGTCGCGCCCCAGGAATATGCCGGAGTACCGTCCCATGTGTTCGTGCAAGCCGTCACCAGCGATGTGTTTGCCCATACGTGCGCCAACAGGGAAATTCCGGCGAGCAACGAGAGAAACGCGCGCTCATTGGTGGGTAATTCGTTGCGGCGCTACTTCAACATCGACGCCATGGTCAGGCAGGCGGCTGGTGGCAGTTGGGAAAAGGCCAGTTCGGAGCAGCGGAAAAGACTCACCGGCGGATTCCAGGCCCTGCTCCTGCACGAGAGAACCGGTTCGATTTTCCAGCACTGTGACTGGAACGTCGAGATCACCGAGACGCTTGCCGATCCCGGCGGCAAGGAGGTGACGGTCAGTACCGTGATGAGTCGGGAGGGCGCGCAGCCAATCGAGGTTGCTTATCTGCTGGAGAGGAGGGTTGACACCAAAAAGCAGAGCCCCTTCTCCGCGCTCATGTCTTTGCTCTCATCCGATACGGAAGCTCAAAGGCAACAGGCTGCGCAGGCTCAGGCTCAGGAGATACTGATCTGGAGAGTGCTCGACATCACCGTGGATGGAAAGAGCCTGGTGGGGAGCTACCGCGAAATCTTCGCCGACAAATTGCGCACCGCGTCCCCCGGCACCGCCGTCGATCCGGAATCCGAGCGCATAAACGGCCTTCTCAAATGGATCAGCGAGCAAACCGAGAAGGACTTGTGGATGCTTCTTGTGCTGGGGTTTGTCGTTGCTTTTGAAGCCCTGGGGGTTGGATTGGGGACGGCCGCTTTTGTCGCCTTCATGGCGCGCACGACTCACCCGGCCTATGTCGCCACTCAACTTGCGCTGTTTACCAGCCTGATGGCCGTCCCGCGAACTGTTGTCAATGCCAGCGCCGGATGGCTGGTGGAAGGTCTGGGCGGGTGGTACGGCTTTCTCTGGCTCTGTTTTTTCCTCGCCATTCCGGGGATGCTGCTGCTCCTCAAGGTTGCGCCCTGGAGAGGCTCGCCGCCCGTTACATCTGCTGCTGCGCCGATGGTGGGTGAGGAGAAGACGGTCGATGGTAGGGTGGGGTGACGGCTACGCTACGTTAGGCGTGCACAACCGCATTCGCTTTTAAGTTCCTGCTGCTTCCCGTTTTTTGCACTGTATCTATTCTGTGATCGGTTTCACGGTTGCGGATGCGCAAAGGCGTTATGCTCTATGGATGTCGCACTAAAATCGTGTTGTGTGTAACTTTGCGCTCAAGCGGGAGCACGTACTGCGTACCTCTCGGTGTCTCTCGCCTTGTGCGTTAGATCTCACAAAAGGAGAAAACTGTGAAACTTGGAAACTTCGTTGCAATTATTGGAGTCACCCTGTTTCTGAATGGTTGTACCAGCACGCCTGTTGCTGAAGCCGACAGAACCTTTGAAAGAGTCGTTGAAGCTCCTGGTTACTCAAAGGATCGTATCTATAGCTCAACAAAGATATGGATTGCAGAGAACTTCAAATCTGCAAAATCTGTTATTGAGCTTGATTCCAAAGAAGATGGAATCATCATAGGAAATGGCGTAATTCAATATCCGTGCAGCGATATGGGATGCTCGTTAAAGAGCGATTGGAAAGTGCCATTCACAATGCGCGTAGATATTAAAGATCAAAAGTTCAAGATTAGTTTCTCCAACATTAGGATGTTTTGGCCTGCCACTTATCGTTCAGGTATCGTAAGCCCCGCCTATGATGGTCCAGTCACTAACCAAAGTAGTATGAATGAAATTAAGCCTGCCCTGCTAAAGTTTGGCGATGAAATTCTGGCATCAATGAATTCCAATAGGAGTAAGAGCAACTGGTAATATGTTGATTACGTGCAATTAGCTGATCACATCACTGGAGGAGATATGGAATATAAAGAGTTCAAGAACGACGAATTAGGATTCGATGAATGGATTAAGTCGCACCCCTTTGGCGTGGTAATTAACTCAAAACAGAAAGGATTAGATCCGGGTTACATCAAGGCGCATCGGCCAGGATGTTCGTCTATCCAACGACATCCCGGCTCCAAAACCGTATATTCCAAGCACTGCTTTGACAGCGCAGAAGAAGCCATTCAAGTCCTCGCCCAGCGCGGCATCCCTAAGCCATCTTTTGGGTGCATGACTTGCAAAGTCGGAGTGTTGGAACCAACGGGTGATGAAAGATTGCTTGAGCAGCGCGCTCAGACCCTGCTACGGGAGTCCTTTAGCTCTCCACCAATCGGCAATACCTCTCCTGAAAGAACTGCTGTTGCTCAAACAACATCAATCAAGCGTGATCCTGCCATTGTGGCATGGGTACAAAAAACCGCAAACGGAAAATGTGAACTTTGCTTGTTGGACGCACCATTTCTAACCGACGAAAACAGACCGTATCTTGAAGTTCATCACGTCGTAACTCTTGCCAACAATGGCCCTGATACCATTGACAATGCGGTAGCTCTTTGTCCCAATTGCCATCGTGCAATGCACTTTTCAAATAACAGGATCGCACTTACTGAAAGGCTTTATGTCCAAGTTCCTAGGTTGGCAAGAAATCAGTGATTTGTTTTATGCTTCATGGATTGTGCACTAAATTTGAGCCATGCCTAACCCAGCGATCAAGCGGACGCACATGCCACGCACTACACCTCCCTGTCATGTACAGGCAAGCTCAGGCCGCTTCCCGGCGCGGCAGGCCAGCGTCACAAGCATGTCAAGGCTGAATTTGTCCCATTTGCCGCGCACAAGGTCAGAGACACGGGACTGGCTTATTCCCAATGCGTTCGCGGCCTCGACCTGCGTCCATCCGCGTTCCTCAATCGTTGTGCGCAACTGATTCATGAGCATGGCACGCATAGAAAGCAGCGCAGCCTCTTCTGGCGGAAAACCAAGGTCGACAAACACATTGCCACTGGATTTAATAACAGGTTCTTTGTCCATTTCCTACTCCTTGATCTGCCGGTAACGTCGCTCAGCAAGCTGGATGTCTTCCTTCCTGGTTTGCTGTGATTTCTTTTGAAAAGCATGCAACACATACACCGCATCGGAAAATTTTGCGACGTAGATCACACGCCATTCACCAAGCAC
>JAITWP010000213.1 GCA_031285365.1 Azoarcus sp. | reverse complement strand
GCCTGGTGGTCAAGGATCGCCACTTCGGCAACACGCCGGTCGACATGGAAATGAAAGTCCTGCTCGGCAAGCCCCCGAAGATGACCCGCAACGTGTCGCGCCGCGCGGTGCATCTGCCGCCCTTTGAAGTCACCGGACTTGATCTGAATGAGACGGCGCTGCGTGTGCTGCACAACCCGACGGTCGCGAGTAAACGCTTTCTCATTACGATTGGCGACCGCTCGGTAGGCGGGCTGATCGCGCGGGATCAACTGGTGGGTCCGTGGCAGGTGCCGGTGGCCGATGTCGCGGTCACCGCGATGGCGTTTTCCGGGACGAAGGGCGAAGCCTTCGCGATGGGTGAGCGCACGCCTCTGGCCTGCGTAAACGCGCCTGCTTCCGGGCGCATGGCGGTAGGGGAGGCCATCACCAACATCGCCGCTGCCGACATCGACTCGCTTGGCAAGGTCAAACTCTCGGCCAACTGGATGGCGGCAGCCGGACATCGCGGAGAAGACGCCAGACTTTTCGACACCGTGCAGGCCGTATCCGGATTCTGCATCGCCGCCGGGCTGTCGATTCCCGTCGGCAAGGATTCGCTCTCGATGCGCACGGCCTGGAAAGAGGGCGAAGAAGAAAAACAGGTCATTGCTCCACTTTCGCTCATCGTCTCGGCCTTTGCCCCCGTGGCGGACATCCGCCGCACCCTGACTCCGCAACTCCAGTTCCCGGAAGGCATCGAGACCGAACTCCTCCTCATCGACCTGGGCCGGGGCAAGCATCGGCTGGGCGGTTCCATTCTGGCGCAGGTCTACAACGCCGTCGGCGAGCACGCGCCGGACATTGCCCCGGAAGACCTCGTTGCCTTCTTTGACGCAATTCGCCGACTCTGCCGTGACGACCTGATTCTCGCCTACCACGACCGCAGCGACGGGGGGCTGTTCGCCACCGTCTGCGAAATGGCTTTTGCCAGTCGATGCGGCCTGTCGCTGGTGCTCGACACGGTGTGCTACGACAACGAGATGAACGACGCCGACGGCCTCGACAAAAACCCGGAATTGCTCAAAGGCCGCTTCGACGACCGCCTGTTCGGGGCGCTGTTTGCCGAAGAACTCGGAGCCGTGGTGCAAATCCGCCGCCGCGACCGCTCGACCGTCAGTTCCCTCCTGAACGAAGCCGGGCTTGATTACCACTTCATTGGAGAGCCCAACGACAAGGACGAAATCCGCTTCCACCACAACGCCCGCCTGGTGCTTTCCTCGCCGCGCGTGGACTGGCTGCGGGCCTGGTCGGAGGTCGGCTATCAAATTGCCCTCTTGCGCGATGATGTCGAATGTGTGCAGGAAGAGTTCGACTCGCTTGCCGACGCGGGCGATCCGGGGCTTTTCGTGAGTCCCACGTTCGATGTCCGCGAGGATGTTGCCGCCCCCTTCATCAATAGTGGTGCTCGCCCGACCGTTGCGTTCCTGCGCGAGCAGGGCATCAACTCGCAGTCTGAAATGGCGGCGGCTTTTACGCTCGCGGGATTTGATGCGGTTGATGTGCACATGTCCGATCTGCAATCGGGGCGGCACGACCTCGCGCAATTCAGAGGACTTGTTGCCTGCGGCGGTTTTTCATATGGCGACGTGCTTGGCGCGGGGCAGGGCTGGGCAAAATCCATCCTCTTCAATCCGGCGTTGCGAGCGCAACTTGAAGCCTTCTTTGCCCGTACCGATACCTTCGCGTTGGGCGTTTGCAACGGATGCCAGATGATGGCGCATCTTGCCCCCATCATTCCCGGCGCTGAAAACTGGCCGCGCTTTCACCGCAATCGCAGCGAACAGTTCGAGGCGCGTTTCACGATGGTGGAAGTGCTCGAAACGCCCTCCATTTTCCTTGCGGGCATGGCGGGCAGCCGTATGCCTGTCGTTGTGAGTCACGGAGAGGGGAGGGCCGTTTTCCGGAGTGATGCCGAGCGAGAAGCCGCGCTGGTGACGGTGCGTTACATTGACAATCGTGGCGAAGTGGCAAGGCTTTACCCCGCCAACCCCAACGGCTCCCCCGAAGGCGTCACCGGCTTCACCACCCCGGACGGGCGTTTCACCATCATGATGCCCCATCCTGAACGCGGTGTTCGACCATTCCAGATGTCATGGTCGCCTCAGTGGTTGCGCGAGCAGAGTCCGGATGCTTCGCCGTGGTTGAGGATGTTCAGGAATGCGAGAAAGTGGGTGGGGTGATGATGAGGTAAGATGAAAATCTCGCCATACGGTTGAAAGACATGCTGCTGGATCAACTCCACATCCAAAGAAACCAGATCGCCGCGCTGGGCGAGCAGTATGGCGCGCGGCGGATTCGTGTATTCGGGTCGGTTGCGCGTGGCGAAGAGCGCCCCGACAGCGATGTGGATTTTCTGGTTGATTTTGATCGCGGCTACGATCTTTTTCGCCAACGCCTGCCACTGGCGAGACAGTTGTCCGAATTGTTGGGGAGGAATGTCGACCTGATTCCTGAGCACGAACTGAACGTGCATCTGCGCGAAAACATTTTGCGGGAATCTGTGGAGATATGAGCAAGTCCTGGACTTGATGAACCAGTTATACCTCGAGAAGCAGATCACAATGCTCAAGCATGACCGGCTTGACGCCATGACCCAGCGTGCAGAGGTATAACTGGCAGCCTTCCCGTCTGGCAAATTTAATGGCAGGAACAAAGTCGCTATCAGAAGCAACTAGCACAATTATTTTGACGTGTTTTTTCAATGTCAACGCAGCAATGTCCATGCCGATTCGCATGTCAACGCCATTTTGTTTGATTTGAGCCTTCAAGTCGCCGGATTTAATGGTCAGTTCAGGGCCAGACGCATTTTCCAGTATCCTTGGATATACACCCCAACCATTGAAGGTCACTTCACCAATCCGCAACGAAACAAACGGGAGCTTTGCCAACTCCCTATAGAGTTGTTTTGTATGAGTGACAATGGACGTTTTTCCGAAATCTACCTTCCCGCCTTGCAATGGCATTTTTTCGAAAGATGTCAGTGGCATTGCATCATAGTAGTACACACGATGCAGTCTGCACGACTGTAAATCCGGAAGTTTCTTTATTTTTTCAATCAAGACGTTGAAATCATCGGAAATAGCTTGGCGTTTCGCGCTACCGAGCTTGTGCCTTGCAAATCCGCCGTCAATCAGAATAGCGTAGCTTATCGTCATAAAATTTCGTCCAGGCAAAAAAGTTGGCCGCCAGTCAGGTCGGATGTCAAGGCACCCTGTTATATGTCACCCGAAAGGCAGCCGTGTGTTTTCTGTCCCCGGAGTCTAAAGCCTTAATCCACGCACACGCAACCCCCTCCCGTGCGAGCGAGGCGGGCACTGTGAAATTCTTTCCACCCGCCGCGCTTCTGTGAAATCCTCGCGCAACACCTCTCCGGGATGAACGGTGCGCATTTTGTTGATGGGCCGTGTCACGGTCACTCCGTCCAATCCTCAAAAACAAGCCCCGGAACACGTTGAAATTCGCGGATATTGTTTGTGACCAGAATCGCTCCAACGGACAACGCATGACCGGCAATGGCGGCATCGTTGGGGCCGATGGGGGTGCCGACAGATGCCAGGCTCTGTTTGATACAGGCGGTGGCGTCAACAGCGGCTTTATCCCAGGGCAACACGGCATCCAGGCGCTTGACGAATTCATCCACCAGCAGGCTGTGCCGGGGGGATGCCTTTTTACCGATCGCGCCGAAACGCATTTCTGCATAGGTGATCGCCGATACCGCTATCCTGTGTTTTCGTGTCGAGTACGCATGTAACCTGTTCAGCACAGCCAGCGGTTGCTCGCGCATGATGAAAGAACAGATGTTGGTATCCAGCATGTACCACTTCATAACAAAACCCGGCCTTCCTCGATCACATCGGGCCGCTCGCTCAGAAAATCTGCATCAGCCTTGCCGAGAACGCTGAATGATTCCCACGAGGGCTTGACCGGACGCAAAATGAGCGCATCGCCCTCGCGTCGGATTTCCAACTCGGCAACGCCTTCAAAATCCAGATCCTTCGGCAACCGGATGGCGCGGTTATTCCCGTTTTTGAAGATTGAGACAGTACGCATCTCTGACCCCTTGTTTACATATGCTTGAGCATATGCTTCGTCTCGATGGCTGTCAACGTATTATTGATATATCATTGTCTCCTTCGTAGCATAATCCACATTTGAGCGAGTTTCGCTGTTCAGTCTAAGATCAAGTAAGATAAAAGCCTCGCTACACGTATCCCAGCATGAACCATCCTTTCGACATCGCCACGCTCGGCCAGGTCTTCACCCCCGACACCATCGTGCGAACAATGCTGGGTCTGCGCACAAATCAAGGCCGCACACTCGAACCCTCGGCGGGAGAGGGCGCGTTTTCGCGCCACCTACCGGGGTGTGTCGCCATTGAACTGGATGAGCGCATTGCCCCGCCGGGATCAAGGATCATGGACTTTTTCGATCTCCCCGCAACGGAGCGGTTCGACACCATCATCGGCAATCCGCCCTACGTGCGCTGTCAGGACATCGCCCCGGAGACTCGCGCGCGCCTTTGCTCGGAACTTTTTGACAGGCGCTCGAACCTCTTTCTTTTCTTTATCGAAAAGAGCATTCGCCATCTCGCCGACGGCGGTGAATTGATTTTCATTGTGCCGCGCGAATTCATCAAACTGACCTCAGCGGCAAAGCTCAACGACTGGCTGTACGGGCAGGGCACGATCACACACTGGATCGAAACCGGGGACGCTCGCCTTTTCGCGGACGCATTGCCGAACTGCGCGATTTTCCGCTTCGTGCGCGGCGACTTTTCGCGCCGAACCCTCTGGCGGCGACTGGGTGACACGCAATGGGACACGCGGGAAATGGTGCATCTGCATGGGCAGATCGCCTTTACCCACGCTCATCTTTGCGTACCGCTCGCCGACCTGTTCGAGGTCAGGGTGGGGGGCGTGTCGGGGGCGGACGAAATCTATACCCATCCGGAAGGCAATCTCGAACTCGTCTGTTCGCGCACGGCCACGACCGGGGAAACCCGGCGCATGATCCACAACATTCGGCATCCCCACCTGGAACCCCACAAGGAAACACTGCTTGCGCGCCGGATACGGCGTTTCGATGAAAGCAACTGGTGGAAATGGGGACGCGATTACCATAAATCGGAGTCGACCCGCATTTACGTCAACGGAAGAACGCGAAACAAACGCCCGTTTTTCAAACACCCCTGCAAGGCTTATGATGGCTCCATTCTGGCGCTGTTTCCTAAAATGGAAATAAATATCGACCGAGCCATTGAACTGTTCAACGACGCTGTGCCCTGGGAAGAACTGGGCTTCATCGTGGATGGACGATACCTGTTCACCCAGCGCAGTCTGGCGACCCTGATATTGCCCGAAGCTTTCACCAGCCTGTGCCCGGTGGAAAATGCGGCATGAGGAGGCAAGAAACATGAATCCGTGGAGAAGAAC
>JAITWP010000203.1 GCA_031285365.1 Azoarcus sp. | reverse complement strand
CCCAGCGACGGCGGGCGGCCGCCAGGGCAACCCGATTGAATGCTTCGGTATATGCGGCCGCTTCGATCGCCGACATCGTGCCACGTTCCGCCGGCTCTAGCGCCACAGCCTGCGGTGGTATGCCATGCAAGTCTTTTGGCTGCCAGCCGTCATACTGAACACGGGTTACGCAGGCTGAAATCGAACAGCGCCTGCTTCCACTTCTTGATACGGGTCGGCGCCTTCTGCGTTTGCCCTGCCGGATCGATGGCAGTCTCCACGGACTCTTCGGTATCAGGAGGCAAAACTGCAACTTCCTCTGTAGCGGGAGAGACCGTCGCGGGGGTCTCCGGTACGGAAGAAGGCTCTACCGCAACGGCTTCCACCGCAACGGCTTCTACGGATTCTTTTTCGCTTTCTTTTATTACCGCCTTTTTCTGCCCTTCAACCTCCCGCAACGTCTCCTTGACCGGCGGAAGTTCAGCCGCATGCCCATTCTTCACGACGGGTTTTCCGGTTGGCAGGGGGGGTTCTTCTTCGATCAAGGGAGCTGGAAGAATGCCTTCCCGGCGGCATTGCGGAATGATTACGGCAGCCTTCAGTTCGTTGGAAAGGCTGCTGACGTAGTCCGTTGCTTTCTTCGCGGCTCCGCGAAAACTCAGGGAACGTTTGCCAAGCCCAATACCGGCAAGTTCCACCGGAATGATGGCCTTCGTCGCTACGAGATTACTGATGACAGAGCCGTCGTCGATGACCGTCTCTTCCAGGAAATTGAACCCTTTGCCGCTGCCGAGCGCCAGCGAATACTCCAGTTCGGAGACGGCAACGAAGGCAGGAAAGGCACGGGATGCCGTGAAAATCACGATGGAATGAAGCCCTGCCGCTTCACAGCACGCGGCGTAGGTCACGGACAGTTCGATGCAGTCGCCAAACCGCTGGCCGAGCACCTGCCCGGCAGGTCTCAGCTTTTGTCCCACGGCTGCAAACGAAACCGGAGAACCGCCGCAGACGATCTGCTCTTCGCGCATCGCCTGGTAAATCGACTCCGCAATGAGTTTTGCGCGCGCAAGGCTGGTTTTGTATCCGTCCAGTTCACCCTTGCCCGTTTTCTGGAGCATGAGATCCGAGGCCAATTTGAGAATTTCCGCCACCGCCCTGCTCTGGGGCTGGACGAAAACGGCTATGGACTGCCAGGCACCGGGAATTTTGAGGAATTCTCTGAATGCTCCGATTTCCACTGTTGCGGCAAGCGCGACGTCCTCTTCTTCTTCGCCTGCTTTTTCTTCCCCTTGTGTCTCCTCCCGAAGCAGATGTGCAGCGACATTCAGTGTAGCCAGGGCCGATTCATGTCGCTCACCGATCAGGATGTCGAATTCCGGAAAACGTCCGCGTCCGTTGAAATGAATTGCTCCTCCCGCAGGCACGCCCTTTTCCTCCCGGCAGGCAAACCAGTGCGCAGCATCGCTATCCACGGCCAGTCCGACCGAGAGCTCGACACCCGGCAAATCGCTCCCGGTTTCGTTATGGACGGTAATCTCCCGGATGAACGGTAGGCGGCTCGCAAGCAGCGAGGCGTTGATCCGCCGCTGGAATTCGACTTGCAACCGGATTCCGGATGCCGCGTGATCCAGGACTTCGTATGTAGAGGTTCGGGTTTCTTCAGGCACGTCACATCCTTGGGCACGGAGCCTGTTCCTGAAAACATTTTTCTTTGATTGTATTCCAGATGGAATGCTGCACCCCACAAAACGGGCAGTAATACTGCCTCCTTCGTGATCCACGTCACATGGAGGTGTTATCTCGTGCGCTTCCGGACTATAGCGACCATCTGAATCCAGTCTCTGAACACGGCCCTGTCTTGTCATGCCAATCAAATCAAGGATTCGTGCCATTCCGGATTTCCCCAGGCAAGGAGTTGAATTTCGCGGCATCGTTCATCATGCCACCATGACCAGTGCGTTCTTCAGGGTATTGCCGCCGATGATGCGCATGAGTTTGTCGGCGTAAGACGGATCGGTGGCGTAACCCGCCTGTTTGAGCCCATGTGCAAATCCAGCGGCGGAGCAATTGCCAAGCACTTTTGCGTAGCGCGGATTGTCGGTGAGCAGCTTCGCGTAATCGTCGAACGCTTCGGCCCAGGAGCCATAGGAGCGGAATGCGGCCTGGCGCTTCTGCCAGCTTCCATCCTCGAATTCAGACACGGACTTTTGAGCGGTGGTCGGGCCATTCCAACTTGGGCCTGCCTTGATGTTGAACAGGTTGTAGCTGGGCGTACCGTCAGCGTTCTTCAACTGCTTTGCGCCCCATCCGGTTTCCAACGCCGCCTGCGCCACCATGAAATGCGCCGGGATACCGGTGGCGCGGCTGGCGGCATGGGCGTGCGGCCAGACGTCGGCAACGAAACTGCGCACATGCTCGGGAACCCGGCCATCCGCCTTGCGCGCGGCAGCGATGGTTTCGTTGATCTTCGCCGATTGTGCGGCAGATTCGGCCGTCGTGGCCCTCATGGAAGACTGCAATGCGGGAAGCGCACCCGGGCCTTCTTCCTTGCCCCTTCCGCCGCCCAACTGACGGAAAAGTACGTCGGCCAGACCGATCCCCTTGGATTGCGCCAGATCGCTTGCCAGTTGCTGATCGTGCAACTCCTGCACGAATCTGGTCTGCTCGCTGTCGAAAGGACCGCTGGCAAGCGCGGCATTGCGCATGGATTTCAGCATCATCTGCATGAACAGGGACTCGATCTGCTTCGAGGCCGCACGCAGGGCTTCATCGGAATTGCCTTCGGTTTTCGCCAGTCGCTTGAGATCGCTCATCGAACGTGGATCGAGGGTATTGAGAGAGATGTTCTGAACTGCCATGACCTGCTCCGGTCTCAAATGATTTCAAGTTCCGCCCGCAACGCTCCGGAAGCCTTCATTGCCTGGAGGATGCTGACAAGATCCAGCGGTTTGGCTCCGATCGCGTTGAGTGCCTTGATCACGTCAGCCAGGTTCGCGCTGCTGCGGACTTCCATAATCGTTCCGCCTTCCTGACTGATGCTGACCTCGCTTGAGGTACTCGCCACCGTGCCGCCGAGAGAACCGGGCGCGGGCTGGTTTACATCGGTGCGCGTACCGACCGTCACCGTCAGGTTGCCGTGGGCGACGGCGCAATGCTCGAGCGTAACGGTCCGGTTCATCACGACTGATCCGGTGCGCGCGTTGACAATCACCCGCGCTCCGGGCTGCGTCGTGGCGACTTCGAGGTTTTCGATCTTCCCGAGGAAGGCGACCCGTTCCGGGGCGTTCGTCGGGGCGCGTACCTGGATGCTGCGCCCATCGAGCGCTTGCGCCGCATCCGGCGCGACTCTGTTGATGGCATCGGCCACCCGGTGTGCAGTATTGAAATCGGTCATTTTCAGTTCGACGAGCACGTATGCACCCTCACCCACCATGGTCGGGACGG
>JAITWP010000326.1 GCA_031285365.1 Azoarcus sp. | reverse complement strand
GCTTTTACTGCTTCCAGCATCTGCAAGACTCTTTAGGATAGTGAAACGCCCCTGTAAACTTGCCGCACCGTTGCAACGGTAGGCGGTCCTGGGGCGGACTTGCAGCTCATTCTGCGAGTTGGCTGGCCGGGAAGGTGGTTGCACACCTTGCCGGTCGCCGTCTTCTTTTTACTTCTTCGAGGGTCTGCCCTCGTCGTGTTCTATGTTCCGCTCACAGTGTCCGGGGTCGAACCAGTCCAGCACCCCGCAGAGGACGCAGCCCCACCAGCGGCCTCTGCGCGCCGCCTTGCCGGCGCGCGAGCTGATAGTTTCATCCTCGCTTCCCTGGCGGCCGCGCAGCGCGGCATTGAGCGCCTGGTCGTTGGCCACGGTGACCGGCGCGGCGCGATTACTGCCCGCCAGGGCCGCGCCGAACGCGATCAGATTGGCGAGCAGCGCCAGCAGGAAAGAACCGGCCCACAAGCCGAGCCGAATGAAATAGGTCTTCATTGCACCTGCCCCGCCAGAATGTCGAGGCGCCGCGCGTCCGAAATCAAGCCTTGCATCTTCAAGTACAGGAGTGCGTCCTGCGTGGATTGCAGGCCAAGGTTGACGTGCGTCAGGCGCGGATCGTCGATGATGGAGAAGAAGTCGTCGATCACCGGATCGTTCTCGCGCGCGGCCTTGATCGCCAGGCGTTCGGTGACGGTGAAGAGCAGCTTGAACTCGACCGGGCTGACGCGGGCGGCTTGACACCAACGCTCTGGGCATCACCGCCATGCTCGACAAGCTGGAACGGGATGAAATTCGGACACAAGGGCTGTGGTGCGATCAGCCGGCCCACGTCCCACAAGTAGCTTCGTGCTTCTTGTGTAAGGTGCGCCGTGCTGATCTCCCAGCAACGGCTGTAGAGCCCCGTGTCAAACCGCAGCGTGGCGATCACCGCTTCCGCTTGTTCTCTCGAATAAAAAGTCCCGATGAAATCCGAGCTGCCGCTGATGCTTTCGCCATAGAGACGGGGGTCACCTGATCGAGCACAAGCACGCCCGTGGCGTCGTAGTAGTTGTTAGCCATAAAAAGCTCCTGATTAGTTAAAAGAACGCGGAGCCTCCCCTGGCGGGGGTGACTCCGCATGGGGGTTTCCGAGGCGCGGATGCGCAACGGGGTTTTGCGAAAAGGCTTACTCGTCGTATTGTCCGATCGCGTCCAGCGGATCAGGAAAGTCTTGCTCCTGCTGATTGTCCGCGTCGAACAATACGGCCGCTGGCGATACGGTGTCCGTGGGGTTCTTCTCGAATGAGTCCACCGCCACCGGATAACACCATGCCCGGAATTCATCGGCGCCGACCGTGACAAGCTGCAAATCACGCTCATCGATACCGTCGTCGTAATCCACCACAACGGCTTGAGGCAGCGGCAGATCCGCGGGCCAATCCTGCACCACGATCTGGTGAACGATTCCGCCATCGAGGATGACGGACAAGGAGGGGCAACGCTTCATGCGCCTTACTCCTTATCGCCAAAGTTTGTGGAATCGCCCAAGACTTTTAGCAACTGGAGCAACCCGTGGTGAGCCACGCCATAGAGCTCGTTGTAGTCATCGCCTGTCGGTGACTTCTCAGCCGCGTTCAGGCGTGCGTCAACATTGACAACCTCTTGATGCACTGCGCGCACTAAGGTCAGCAGATCCGGCATATCGTTTTCAGCCGATATGCCCAGGTCAGTAAGAACGGCAAGGGGCGACAAGCCCGGCTCTGATGCACGGCTAACTTCCGCGTCATGACACAACGCCTCATATTCGTTATTCCCGACCTTCACGTGTCGAAGGTCTTCGGGGTCTGAATACTCGGTGTCGTAGCTCACAACGACAAACGTCGGCAACGGCAAATACAGTGGATAGTCTTGCGCGACGATGTCCTGCACATTGCTGGCTTCGTTGAGGACAATCGCGAATGTCGGTCTTGGTTTCATGTCTTGCTCCTTGGGGAAAAGGAGGGACACCAGCCCCGAAGGGACGGATGTCCCACCAGGGGTTAAAGATCGATCAGTCAAACAGGCAAACGCGCCATGATCTCCTTGTGGGAGAGCGTGGAGACGTCTTTGAACGTGAAGTACCGTGAGCCGCGATTGGCGTAGATCGTGGTGATGTCGCCGCACCAGAACTCGGACAGCATGAAAGATTCGTAGCCGGCTGTACCGCGCCAGTTCAAGGGCGGCAGCACTTCCAACATCTCCCAATACCGCTCTTCGGTGATTTCCTCCGGATCGGTTCTCAGCGCCTCGTTTTGAAACGCCTTGAACTCTTCCACCGTGCCGATGAGCATGCCCGGATATTCCGCGACAAGCTCATCCGATGTTTTCCGAGAGTAGAGTCCGGCGAGATCACCATCCTGTCGCCGGAACACAGCATTGATGACGTGGGTCGGTTTGTCGGGTTGATAGAACACATGGGACGTAGCCCCGTTTTTATTGACCTTGTAAACGGGATCTTCCCAGTTAACGCTGGCGTCGCTCATGGTGTTGCTCCTTTTCAAGCTGAAAAATCGGAGACACGCCTCCCATCGGGGAAAGGCGCATCCCCGCATGGGTTGAGTTGAGAACGAGAACAGTGGAAGTGCGCACCCTCATGGAGTGGAGGGCGCTGCGTTCATCCCCAGGTTCCTGAGTTTTGAAGCTCTTCTCCAATGACGCGCCCCATTTTGGCAAGCGCTGCCGCATCTCTCGTCGAGATGCTGCGCGGCTCGCACAGTTCGTAGCAGGAACACATCACCAACCAAATTTCGTCTGTTGGATGATTGTTTTCCGCCCGCTCAAGCCACTTCACTGCTTGAGAGGTCGCGTCGTTCGCCGTGGTGTGGATGGTGCTTTGACAGGTAACGTCATGCACCGGGTAATACAGCTCTGCAAGATTGCCGTCATTGAATCGGGCCAGAGCAGGGCCGCAGCCACGATAAAGCCCGGCATCCGCCTCAGCCTCGGTCATGACAATGACTTCGCACGTGTGGGCTTGCTTGATGCGCTCTCGCACGTTCATGCAAACCTCCACTCGCCATCGACCTTGGTGGGTTTCTTGAAGACGTTCCAGGATAAGGACTGAAACTTTTGACCCGCCTTTTTCAGTTCGCGAGCGTCCCAATAGAGTTGGTCAGGAGCCTCAAGCTGCTCCAGGTGTTCGACCAGTCTTTCGCTGGAGATGGTCCATACATCGGATTGTTTTGATACGGCCATGGTGTGCCTCCCAGCATTTTTAACCTTTCGATTTGAAAAGCAGTCACCCCCGGCAAATGCCAGGAGTGACCGCGTGGGTGAAGGACTTACCAGGGGTTTCCTGGGTGAGCGGGCTGTTCATCACGCGCCGCAGTGCGGAAAGTCTGCCACTGCTTTTTGGCGCGGAGCACAGCCATATGGATGAGTCGCAACGTACTGGTGACGGTATCCATCACCGATATGCTGTTGAACACTTTCGCCACTTCCGCTCGCCAATCGCCGCCTTCTTGCGAAGGAGCATTGACGGCATCGCCGGCAATAAGCTGCGCGATCGCCGCGGCGCGTGCCTTGACGTCGTGAGCAAGGTCGAACAACTGCCGGGCTACTTCTTCCGGCATCTTGCCCCCTTCGCTGTTGGCCAGCGTGACGATCTCCGCCACTCTTTCTTGGACCATGAACGCAATCCCGGCCCTTGCCGTCGAAATCTCGACGTCAAGCGCCCTGGCTTCCGCTTCTTGTGCAAACTGGCGTAATACTTGTGCCACTGCTGCTGGCGTTTCGCCTTCGATGGCATTGCCTTTGAACATGACTTTCATGGTGTAGCTCCTCTTTTTTTGAGAAAAAGCGCGATACACCGACCCTGGCGGGGAGGTGTAGACCCCGCATGGGTTGAGTGAAATTGCAGACTGCTTGAGTAGGGAAAAGTAAGTGGTCCGCGGCGAGGACCGCGGCTCCGGCTGAACCACTACCGGATGGCATGTCGCAGACAACGTCTGCAGGCATGGGGCAAGGATTGCACACGGCAATCCCGAATTTCAATCGGAATACGATGACGCATTCCGATTCAAACTCGTGTTGGTTCTGGTGCAAACCAGCGATGCACGCCGATCAGGTTAATGAGGAGAAACCCGGTTTGTTGCGCCAAGATGCCATGAGCGCCGCCCTTATACGCATAGACAATCAGGGCGGCGTTCGAGGCCAGATAGAAAACCCATCCCCACCGGGAGTGGCGGGAATGGCAGCAAGAAGCAATGAACCGGCCAGGCCAAGGATGCAGCCTGTCCACTCGAATAATTCTTGACTCATCATTCGTGTTCTCTAC
>JAITWP010000155.1 GCA_031285365.1 Azoarcus sp. | reverse complement strand
GTTCGATCAATTCGTTGGCAAATGCGAGGTAGGCCAGCGCACCACGGGAAGACTTGTCGAACGTCACGCCCGGAATGCCGTGACTGGGGGCCTCGGCCAGACGGACGTTACGCGGCACGATGGTCTGGAACACCTTGTCGCCGAAATGGCCTTCGAGCTGGGCCGAAACCTGTTGTTGCAGGGTGATGCGGGGATCGAACATCACACGCAGCAAACCGATGATCTTGAGGTCGTGGTTGAGATTGGCGTGTACTTTCTTGATCGAATTGACCAGATCGGAGAGCCCTTCCAGCGCGTAGTACTCGCACTGCATCGGGATGATGACCCCGTGCGCGGCACACAGGCCGTTCAAGGTGAGCAGCGACAGCGACGGAGGACAATCGATGAGCACGAAATCGTAATCGGCGCTGCACTTTTCCAGGGCTTCCCGCAGGCGTTTCTCGCGCCGTTCGAGATTGACCAGTTCGATTTCGGCTCCGGCCAGATCGCGGTTGGAGGGCAGGACGTCGTATCCGCCCGACGGGGAGACGACCCGCACCGCCTCCAGCTTGTCCAGTCCGACCAGCAGGTGATAGATCGAATGCCCGAGTTTTCGTTTGTCGATACCGCTGCCCATCGTGGCATTGCCCTGCGGATCGAGGTCGATGAGCAGTGTGCGCTGCCCGGACAGATGCAATGCGGCGGCCAGATTGACAGCAGTGGTGGTTTTGCCCACACCGCCTTTCTGGTTGGCCACGCAAAAGATATGTGACATGGTTGTTGAGTGAAAATCTTCCGTGACGCGGGCGAGCCGCTAACTTGGCGATGATAACTTGCCCGGCGGGGTGAAGGGGAACACGGAAGTCAAAAGTGTTGTTGCGTGTGGGGGCGGCGAAGCACCAGCAGGTGCCGTTCGGCGTCAAGCCCCGGAACCGTGAGGGGATGCGTGGCTTCAAGCTGCCATCCGGCTGGGAGAGCGGCGGCTTCGGTTTGTGCTTGTGGCAGTGCGCCTTTCATCGCGTAGAGCGCCCCTCCGTCTTCGACCCAATGGCCTGCCAGACGCGCGAAGTCGGTCAGGTTGGAGAAAGCGCGCGAAATTGCGCCTTCCACACCGCCGCCGGGAAAATCTGCCGCGCGGATTGCTTCGGCCCGCCGGTTGATGATGGTGAGGTTGTTCAGCCGCAGTTCGATTTTTGCCTGCTGCTGGAAACTTGCTTTCTTGCCAACTGCTTCAATCGAATACACGGTCAGGTCGGGACAGGCAAGCGCGAGCGGGATGCCCGGTAGCCCCGCGCCCGAGCCAATGTCCGCCAATGAGCGCAGGCGGCGAACCCAGGGCGCTACGGCGAGCGAATCGAGCAGGTGATGGGTGACGATTTCTTTTGGGTCGCGGATTGCGGTGAGGTTGTAGACGCGATTCCATTTCAGCAACAGTTCGCCGAAGGCGAGCAGGCGCACGGGCAGCTCCGGCGCGGGGTTGATTCCAAGCGCAGCGATGCCTTCTGTCAGTTCGACGGTGTGATCTGCAAGTGCGCTGCTCATGGTTGCGCGGCCGCTTCGCGGCGCTTGAGCCATACCAGCAGCAACGAGATGGCCGCCGGGGTCACGCCCTGTACCCGGCTGGCCTGGTCGATGGTTTCGGGCCGCGCCGCATCGAGTTTTTGCCGGACTTCGTTCGAGAGGCCGCGCACCTGCGCATAGTCGATGTTTTCCGGCAGACGCAAGGCTCCGGCCTGCGACTGGCGGGCGATTTCGTCCTGTTGGCGGCTGATGTAGCCCTGGTATTTCGCGGCAATTTCGATCTGCTCGATGACCCGTTCATCGTCGGTGCCCAGTTCGGGCGCACCCGGCAAGGATTTCAGCGCCTGCCAGGTAACTCCGGGACGGCGCAGCAGATCGAAGAATCGGGCTTCGTTTTCCAGGGAGGTGCCAAGCGCCCGTTCCTGTTCGTCGGCGGAAATCGCTTCGGGGCGTGCCCACGCGGCTTTCAGTGAATGGTTGCCGTGTTCGATGGCCTCATGCTTGGCGCTGAACGCGGCCCAGCGCGCATCGTCTATCAATCCGAGTTCGCGCCCTTTCGCGGTCAGGCGCAGGTCGGCGTTGTCCTCGCGCAATTGCAGCCGGTATTCGGCGCGCGAGGTGAACATCCGGTACGGTTCGGAGATGCCGCGAGTGATGAGATCATCGACCATCACGCCGAGGTAGGCTTCATCGCGGCGCGGACACCACGGTTCGATTCCCCGTGTTTGCAGCGCAGCATTCAACCCCGCGAGCAATCCTTGCGCCGCCGCCTCCTCGTAGCCGGTCGTGCCGTTGATCTGTCCGGCGAAGAAGAGACCGCCGATGTCGCGCGTCTCCAGTGACGAACGCAGGTGGCGCGGGTCGAAATAGTCGTATTCGATGGCATAACCGGGACGCAGGATGTGCGCGTTTTCCAGACCGGCAACGGAGTGAACGAGATCCAGTTGTACATCGTAGGGCAAGGATGTGGAAATCCCGTTCGGGTATATTTCGTGTGTCTCCAGCCCTTCCGGTTCAAGGAAAATGTGGTGGCTGTCGCGGCTGGAAAAGCGGTGGATCTTGTCTTCGATGGATGGGCAGTAGCGCGGCCCCACACCTTCTATCACGCCCGTGTACATCGGCGAGCGGTCAAGGCCGGCGCGGATGATGTCGTGAGTGCGTTCGTTGGTTTGCGTGACCCAGCAGGGAAGCTGCGCCGGATGCTGATCGGGGTGTCCCAGGAAGCTGAATACCGGCAATGGCGTATCACCGTGCTGGGTCGTCATTCCGGAAAAATTGATGGTACGCGCGTCGAGCCGGGGAGGTGTGCCGGTCTTGAGCCGTCCTTGCGGCAGGCCGAGTTCTTTCAGGCGTTCGCCGAGACGGGTCGCGGGCGGATCTCCGGCGCGACCCGCCGGATAGTGCGCCAGCCCAACGTGGATCAGGCCATTGAGAAACGTTCCGGCGCAGAGAACGACGGCCTGCGCCGTGAAACGCAGACCGATTTGAGTGACAACACCGCAAACCCGTCCGGCTTCCACGATGAGATCGTCGACCTCCTGCTGGAAGATTTGAAGATTGGCCTGGTTTTCCAACCGCCGCCGGATGGCTGCTTTGTAGAGCACGCGATCGGCCTGGGCGCGGGTGGCCCGTACGGCAGGCCCTTTGGAGGCGTTGAGAATGCGAAACTGGATGCCTGCTTCGTCGGTTGCCGCTGCCATCGCCCCGCCGAGCGCGTCGACTTCCCTGACCAGATGCCCCTTGCCGATACCGCCGATTGACGGGTTACAACTCATCGCGCCCAGGGTTTCGAGGTTGTGGGTCAGCAGCAACGTGCGACAACCCATGCGTGCGGCAGCCAGCGCAGCTTCGGTTCCGGCATGGCCTCCGCCGATGACGATGACGTTAAAGTGGGTGGGGTGGGGCATTTTTATCGGTCATTGAAACAGCAGGGGCAACAAGTTCTTCACCTATCATCTTGTTGCACTGAGCAGGTTTTGAGGTCTTGAATGATGCGCTCGAAGCGATCTTCCTGGCATTCGATCCACGTCATCATACGTTGGTAGAGGTACTCGGGTTCGGCGCGAATCCGCCAGCCGTTGATGCGTAAAAAAACGTCGCAGGCAGCAAAAGCTACACGCTTGTTGCCATCCATGAACGGATGATTGATGAGCAGGCTTTCCAGCAGAGCGGCTGCTTCCTCAATGATGTCTTTGTAGTATCCGCACTGTGGGCGAAACGCTGCCGCTTCCAGCGCCCCCATGTCGCGGAGACCCGGCATGCCACCATAGCGTTGCAGAGTGATTTGGTGCAGAGCCAGGATCTCTGTGGAGGTCAGGTAATCCCTCACTTGGCAAGTTCCCGGTACAGAGAGTCGTATTGAACCATGCTGTCATGCAGTGCCTGCACGACATGCCGACGGGGGGATTTGCCTTGCTTCTGCTCGATATAGTCTCGCAGAGCCTCGTCTATCAGAGCCTGCAACTGTCTGCCTTCCTGTCCGGCGATTTTTCGGAGCGCGGCCAGCACTTCCGGATCCGCCTGGGTAGCGAATTTGACTTTTTTTTGTTCGAGTATCGTTTGCATGATTGGCTCCTCTTTCCGGGACAGGTATGTTATCATGAAGCGTCAAGAAATATCATGATGATTTTCAGGCAAACTGCGGAAATCTGGCACACGCCGAACGCAATCTTCGTCATTCATGGTGAATTGATGGAAAACGGGCGCTTATGGGGGTAAAGGCTCTCTTGAATCGTATCGAGGAATCCCCTGACCCTTCAGGCTGGGACTCAATACGGAAGCAATAAATTGGTGAAAGGCTGGCTGTTCTTCCAGCGATAACCGGAGAAATCGCGCAGATCGGTGGAAAGAATGCGGCCTTCTTCCAATTGCTCGGCCAGAATTACCAGCGAGGCATCGGCCAGATCCATCGGCAAATCGCGGTAACGGCGCATCAGGTAACTGGCGCGGGAGAGCGCGTCCTCATCCAATGGGGGCACGCTGACCGCCCCTTGCGCAACGGCATCCATGAAGTCGAGTGCCTGATGTACGCCGACGCGCGCTACCAGCAAGTGACAGACCTCGGTCAACACCGGCCAGGTCGTCACGAACCCTTCGCCGGCCCAACGCTTGGCGGCCGCGAATGCAGCAGCGTGGTGACGATCACTTTGATTGCCCAGCGCAATCCAGAAACCGCTATCCGTAAGTACCACGTGGCTCCTGTACCGAAGGCGGAATCTTGTTTTCCAGCGACTCGCTCAAGTAATCCTTGTAGCGAACGGACAAATCCTCCGGGCCTTTGCCAGAACCGATGAAACCCGCCAACAGGGCCAGTGGATCTCGCGACAAACGCACGTGGGCGGCGTGGTATTCGCGCAGAGCGGCACGCAACAGATCGGAGGCCGACAGGCCGCTGCTTTCCAGCAATTCCTGGAAGCGCGCCGCATCATCACCGGAAAGGCGGGCATTGATGCGAACGTCGGGGGAAAAAGAATCGGAAGACATGGCCGAGCTCATTGAAAATTGTCTTAAATGTATGACACTGCATGCCCTAACGTCAACCGCTTTCTCCAACCACAACCCTCACCCCACCGGCAACGCCGTCTTATCCACAACCCGCCGCAGCACGAAACTCGTGTGTACGCCCGACACCCCGTCGATGCGGGTAATACGTTGCAGAAGCAATTCCTGGTAGGCGTCCATGTCCTCAACCACGATCTTGAGCTGGTAATCGGCGGACTGCCCGGTAATCAGCAGGCATTCAAGCACTTCGTCTATTTTTGAAACCTCGGACTCGAAGTGGGCGAAACGCTCCGGCGTGTGGCGATCCATCGAGATATGAAGCAGCGCGGTCAGGGAAAGACCGAGGCGGCGGGCATCGAGCAGGGCACGATAACCGGTGATGAACCCCGACTCTTCCAGTGCGCGCACCCGGCGCAGGCAGGCCGAGGGCGAGAGGTTTACACAGTCGGCAAGATCCTGGTTGCTGATTCTGCCTTCGCGTTGGAGCAACTCAAGTATCTGGCGGTCGTAGCGGTCGGGCTGCATGGATGGCTCCATTGATGAATGGTGGATTATTTCATAAAAATTAATAAAGGCGAAATAATCAACCAATAATCATCCAAATAAATCAAAGATTGCAATCGTTTACCGCCTTTGGCCGCGTAATATTGAGCGTCGCATAATTTAGCGCGCTCTACGGACGGGAAGCGTTGAACCCCTGCCCCAAACAACCCAAAGGAACTTAGCCATGATGCTTTCCAGCCCCGCTTCCAAGTACCGTCCTTTTCAGCCCGTTCGCCTCGATGACCGGCAATGGCCCGAGCGTGTCATCACCCGTCCTCCGATCTGGATGAGCACCGATCTGCGTGACGGCAATCAGGCGTTGTTCGAGCCAATGGACGCGGAGCGCAAGATGCGCCTGTTCCGCATTCTGTGCGAGGTCGGGTTCAAGGAAATCGAGGTGGGTTTTCCTGCCGCCTCGCAGACCGATTTCGATTTCGTGCGCCATCTCATCGAAGGCGGACACATTCCGGTCGATGTCACCATCGAGGTGCTTACCCAGGCACGCGAAGACATCATCGACCGCACCCTGGAGGCGCTCAAAGGCGCGCGCAGGGCCATCGTTCATGTCTATAACGCCACTTCGCCCACGTTCCGCGAAGTCGTGTTCGGCATGAAACCGGATGAAATCATCAAACTCGCCGTTTCGGCGGTTTCCCGCATCCGTCAGGTGGCCGGAACCATGACCGGCACGGAGATCGTGCTCGAATACAGTCCGGAAACCTTTTCCGCCACGGAACTGGAATTCGCCCGCGAAGTGTGCGATGCGGTAACGGAAGCGTGGGGCGCGTGCCCGGACGATAAGGTCATCATCAATCTGCCTGCCACCGTGGAGGTGGCGACTCCCAATCACTACGCCGACCAGATCGAATGGATGCACCGTCATCTCGCCAGACGCGACAGCATCGTGCTCTCGCTTCATCCGCACAATGATCGCGGCACGGGCGTGGCCGCCGCCGAACTGGGTCTCATGGCCGGAGCGGATCGTATCGAGGGGTGCTTGTTCGGAAACGGCGAGCGTACCGGCAATGCCGATCTCGTCACCCTGGCGCTCAACCTTTACACCCAGGGCGTTTCCCCCGGCCTGGATTTTTCGGACATCAACGGCGTGGCGCGGGCTTTCGAGCAATGTACCGGTATGCCGATCCACCCCCGCCATCCCTACGCGGGCGATCTCGTGTTTACCGCCTTTTCCGGTTCGCACCAGGACGCGATCAGGAAGGGATTCGCGGTGCAGCATCCCGACGAACCCTGGACGCTGCCCTATCTGATCATCGACCCCGCCGACATCGGGCGAACCTACGACTCGGTCATTCGGGTCAACAGTCAGTCCGGTAAAGGAGGAATCGCCTGGTTGATGCAAACCCGCTACGGAATTGCCATGCCGAGGCGGCTCCAGGTGGAGTTCTCGCGCGAAGTGCAGAAAGAAACCGAATCCGGCGGAGAAATGAGCGCCGCAGCAATCTGGCGGCTTTTCTCCCAGGTTTATCTCGAACCGTGCTCGCCGGTGCGTTACGTCGAACATCACCTGCGTGAAGTGGGAGATGCGCAGGGGATTGAACTCATCGTCGAAATCGATGCTCACCGCCATGTGCTTGTCGGCAAGGGCAATGGCCCGATTGATGCGGCGGTGCATGCCCTGCGCGGCGCGGGGTTCGATGTTCGGGTGCGCAGTTTTGAAGAACAGTCGATTTCTGCCAGCAGCGACGGAGCAAATGCCCGTGCCTGCGCGTTTCTTGAACTCGTGGGCGTGAATGGCGGTGAATGCTACGGCGCAGGAATAGACGAGAACATCGTTACGGCCTCGATTCGCGCACTGGTGAGCGGGGTCAACCGGCTTGCAAACCGTTAGAGCGCCACCACCTTTTTTTCAACCACAAGGCCACATGCACCAGCCCGATAAGCACCGGCACTTCCACCAGCGGGCCTATGACGGCCACGAACGCCTCGCCGGAGTTCAGACCGAACACCGCGATTGCCACGGCAATGGCAAGCTCGAAGTTGTTGGAAGCGGCGGTAAAGGACAGGGTTGCCGATTGCTCGTAGCCTGCACCCGCTCTGTATGACATATAAAACGAGAACAGGAACATGATCAGAAAGTACACCAGCAAGGGAATGGCCACCTTCACCACGTCCAGGGGAAGCTGCACGATGTATTCGCCCTTGAGGGAGAACATGACCAGGATGGTAAAGAGCAGTGCCCGCAATGCCCAGGGGCTGACACGGGGGATGAAGACCTTTTCATACCACTCCAGTCCCTTGACCCTGAGGCCGTAAAAGCGCGAGGCCACGCCCGCGATAAAGGGAATGCCGAGGTAGATGAAAACGCTTTTGGCAATCTGGCCCATGCTGATATCCACAGTGGCCCCGGACAGGCCAAACCAGCCGGGCAGCACGGTGATGAAGACGTAGGCATAGACGGAGAAGAGGAGTACCTGAAAAATGGAATTGAAGGCGACGAGGGCGGCGCAGTATTCCCGGTCGCCCCCGGCAAGGTCGTTCCAGATGATGACCATGGCGATGCAGCGGGCGAGACCGATGAGGATAAGGCCCACCATGTAGCTGTTGTTGCCGGAAAGAAAGGCAATCGCCAGCAAAAACATGAGTACCGGGCCGATGATCCAGTTTTGCACCAGGGAGAGAAGCAGCACCTTTTTGTTGCGGAACACCCGGCCAAGCTGCTCATATTTCACTTTCGCCAGGGGCGGGTACATCATCAGGATAAGCCCGATGGCGATGGGAATGTTGGTCGTGCCCACCTGGAAAAAGTTGATGACATTTTTGATGTCCGGCGCGGCCCACCCAAGCCCCACGCCGATGAGCATGGCGAGGAAAATCCATAGGGTCAGGTAGCGGTCAAGAAAGGAAAGCCGCTGTAGTGTCGATTGGCTCATGGTCCTGATGTCCTTGAGAATCCCTACTTACGGGCTTCTATGGTCAGACTGACGACGTAATCAGCCATTTCCTCGCCTTTCGGCAAGGTTTCGGCAATTTGCCTGTACAGAGGATCGTTCCAGTCCTGCATGCTTCGCACATAACCCGGTTCGGGCGTTAGGACGATGGACGTAAACCCGGCTTTTTTCAGCATGTCTCTGGTTTCTTCCACCAGTGCTGCCCCGGCCACGCAACCCACCAGCGCCGCTGCCATTTCCTGGACGGCGACGGGGAGGGGTTTCAACAGAGCCAGGTCGGAAATGGACACCTTGCCGCCCGGTTTCAGCACACGGAAGACCTCACGCCAGACCTGAGGCTTGTCCGGCGAAAGATTGATGACGCAGTTGGACAACACCACGTCGACGCTGGCATCCGGTACAGGCAGATGTTCGATCTCGCCAAGACGGAACTCCACGTTGTCCAATCCGGTGTGTTGCTGGTATTGCGCGATGTTTTCGCGGGCCTTGGCAAGCATTTCCGGGGTCATATCTACGCCGATGACTCGTCCGGAAGCCTTTACCTTTTCGCCTGCCTGGAACACGTCAAAACCGCCGCCGCTGCCGAGGTCGAGCACGGTCTGGCCTTCCAGCAGGGCCGCGATAGCAACAGGATTACCACAGGAAAGCCCCATGT
>JAITWP010000102.1 GCA_031285365.1 Azoarcus sp. | reverse complement strand
GCTCGATGTCGGCCTGTTGCAGGCGGGCGCGAGCATGAAAGGAGAATTCGAGCAGCGTCTGCGTCAGTTGATCGAAGAAGTCCAACATTCCCCCAAGCCGATCATCCTGTTCATCGACGAGGTCCACACCCTGGTCGGCGCGGGTGGTGCGGCGGGTACGGGGGATGCGGCCAACCTGCTCAAACCGGCGCTGGCGCGCGGAACCCTGCGCACCATCGGCGCGACGACCTGGGCCGAGTACAAGAAATACATCGAAAAAGACCCGGCCCTGACCCGGCGTTTCCAGGTCGTGCAAATCCCGGAACCCGATGAAGAGAAGGCCATGGCAATGCTGCGTGGCATCACCGGTGCGCTGCAAAAGCATCATGGCGTGCGGGTGCTCGACAGCGCCATCCGTGCTGCCGTCATACTGTCACATCGCTATATTCCCGCGCGGCAACTGCCCGACAAGGCGGTTACCCTGCTGGATACCTCTTCCGCGCGCGTAGCGGTCAGCCAACACACGACCCCGGGCGAACTGGAAGATTGCCAGCGCCACATCGAAGTGCTGCGCAAGGAACTTGAGATACTGCGCCAGGAGCAGGCCGCCGGAATTGGGGACACTGTTGGGCGAAGCGACGAGATCCGCAACCAGTTGAAGGAAATGGAAGCGCGTGAAAGCGAGTTGACTCAGCGCTGGGAAAAGGAAAAGGCATTGATCGCGCGCATCGTCGAACTGCGTGAACAATTGGCCGCGCCCGAAAACGGCGGGGTTATGCCTGAAAATGATGAAGAAGTCGGTTTGCCGGACGAGGCGGCGGCGGTGGTCGAAGCGGCGCAGGAAGAAGCGGATGCTGCGCCGGAAAAGGAAAACGCCGATGGCGGAGAGGTTGTCGTTTCGCGTGAAACGCTGCTTGCCGAACTGCTGAAACTCGATCGGGAACTCGCCGAAATTCGCGGTGAACGGGCTCTCGTGCTGGCAGCGGTCGACGATCAGGCGGTCGCCTCGGTCGTGGCCGACTGGACGGGTATCCCGGTCGGGAAGATGTTACGCAACGAAGCGCAGGCGGTGCTCGATCTGGTCGATAACCTCGAACGCAGGGTAATCGGGCAGCGGCACGGACTGACCACGATCAGCCGCCGCATCCAGACCTCGCGCGCCAGGCTCGACGACCCGAACAAGCCGATTGGCGTGTTCATGCTGTGCGGACCATCCGGCGTCGGAAAAACCGAAACCGCGCTGGCGCTGGCAGAGTTCCTCTATGGTGGTGAACAGAATCTGATTACCATCAACATGAGCGAATTCCAGGAAGCGCATACCGTTTCCACACTCAAGGGTGCGCCGCCGGGGTACGTCGGCTATGGCGAGGGCGGCGTATTGACGGAAGCGGTGCGCCGCCGTCCGTACAGCGTCGTGTTGCTCGACGAAATCGAAAAGGCGCATTCCGACGTACACGAACTCTTCTTCCAGGTCTTCGACAAGGGGCACATGGAAGACGGGGAAGGCCGGAAGATCGATTTCCGCAACACCGTCATCATCCTGACGTCGAACGTTGGCACGGATCTCGTAATGAGCCTGTGTTCCGACCCGGATTTGCCGGTTGAAGCCGAGACGATCGCCACCGCCCTGCGCAAGCCGCTGCTCGAAGTGTTTCCACCCGCGCTGCTCGGACGCCTCATCGTGGTTCCGTACTATCCTCTCAGCCAGGAGACGCTTGCCAGCATCGTGCGCCTGCAATTGCGGCGCATCCAGAGGCGGATTGCCGCCTCGCATGGCGCGTCTTTCGATTACGACGATTCTGTTGTCGAACTGGTCATCAAGCGCTGCAACTCGGCCGATGCCGGCGGGCGTATGATCGACGCGATACTGACCAATTCCGTACTGCCGACGATCAGCCGCCGCTATCTCGAAGGACTCATTATTGGACAGGGTTTGCAGCGGATCGTATTGAAGGCCGAGGCTGATGATTTCGCCTATGAATTCGAGATGCGTGATCTGGAAGCGGGTAGGGCAGGGGCTCAGGAGGGTGACTGAGCGACCGATGACCATTCCCGGAAGGGGGAACCGAAATGAGCGATGAAACCGGGGCAGTTTCGCCCATCAACGCACTGCCCATCGGGACGAGGCTGGCGGAGTACGTCATCCGCTCCGTGATCGGCGAAGGGGGCTTCGGTATCGTCTATCTGGCCCACGACACGTTCCTCGGCCGGGAAGTGGCGATCAAGGAATACCTGCCGGGCACCCTGGCCGTGCGTGGAGCTGGTTTGCAGGTGGAAGTGCGTCAGGCCGACAAGCGCGAACTGTTCGAGAAAGGGATGCGCCGTTTCGTCAACGAGGCGCACATCCTCGCAAGATTCAGGCATCCCGCCCTTGTTTCGGTGATGCGGTTCCTCGAAACTAACGGAACCGCGTACATGGTCATGCCCTTCTACCGGGGCAAGACCCTGCGTGAAATGGTGCGCAACGGATTCCGGGCGGAAACGACCGAGGATCTGTTCTCCATCCTGCTGCCGGTGCTGGAAGGGTTGTCCCAGATCCATTCGGTGGAGTGCTATCACCTCGACATTTCTTCCGACAACATCATGATCCTGGAGAACGGCGCGCCCGTTCTGCTGGATTTTGGCGCGGCCCGACACACGGAGCTCAGCGGCGAGGATTCGACCACGATCATTCTCAAGCCCGGATTTGCGCCGGTCGAGCAATACGGCTCCGACGACAGCGAACTGGTGCTGGGTCCCTGGACGGACATCTACGCGATTTCTGCCGTGGCTTACCTGCTCGTGAGTGGTGTCATGCCACCCGTATCGGTCACAAGGATCCTGAATGACACGCTCAAACCAGCAGTGAGCTACGTTTCGCCGGACTTGCCCATCGGAATATTGAAAATCATTGACGCGGGCCTGAACATAAGGCCGCAAGGGCGTCCGCAAGCGGTTACGGCCTACACCCAGGCACTGTTGAATGCAGAGGAAGGTTTTACTCCACCTGCAACCGAAGTGGCACAGGTGCCGTCCCGGGGAAATGTGGCGCCCCCCCAAGTCGTCGCTGAATCAAGGTGGGGCAGCGCCGTCGTGCGCTGGAGTGTCTTGTTCGTGATCCTGCTGGTTTTCGCGGCAATCGTTTTCTCCGCTCTATCCGGCAACAGAAAAGGCGCTGCTGAAGAGGAGCAATCGAGCAATCTGCTCGGGGAAAACAGAGTTGTCAGCTTGCATCCGTGCAAGGAAGGTCTGTCAGTTTTGCCGGGGAAATGAAAATGTCAATAAAGTGCGTTGTCATCAATCGGCATTACGCCCTGCGCCCCGGGAACGTCATGGGCGCGGCGTTTATGGGCGTAGCAATCCTGTTATTGTCCGGTTGCGGGGGGCTTTTCGATTCCCCGCCGGGCAATGAGAACGTGCACGAAGAGGTCGCGCTCAAGCGCATGGAAAAACTGGCTTCCGTTACCCCGGAGAGTGTTATCGGCAAGGGGGCCGAAACTGCTGCGGACAAGGCAAAACAAGGCGCGGCCGATATCACGAAGATAAAGAGGAATGACTCG
>JAITWP010000095.1 GCA_031285365.1 Azoarcus sp. | reverse complement strand
TACCTGGAAGGCCAGGTCGTGCTGGTGGGCTACGGCCGGATAGGACAGCGCATCGCCAAGGCGCTCGAAGAACGCAACATTCCCTATGTGGTCGCGGAACAGAACCGCGAATGCGTGGAAGACCTTCGCAAGGAAGGAAAAGCCGCCGTGTATGGTGACGCGACCGATCCTGCCGTGCTGATCCAGGCCCACATCGCCAATGCCGCCATTTTGGTAGTCGCCACGCCTTCCCCGCTGGATGTGCGCCAGATGGCCGAAGCCTCTCGCACGCTGAACCCGGACATCGAAATCGTAGTGCGCACCCACAGCGACGAAGAATCCCAGTTGCTGCGTGAAGAAGGCATCAATATGGTTTTCTTCAACGAAGAAGAACTTGCCAAGAGCATGAGCAACCATGTGGTCGAACGCTTCCGGCCCGTGGATCACGACCACCCAGCATAAAGAGGTTCAAATGGAGAGACTCAGAGTATGTTTTGCTGTATTTATGACAACGTTCTTTTTCGCTGCCGTTCATGCTGCTGAACCGCTGCCTGCCCTGGCTGCCGACTCCGAGAGCCTGACCATCTCGGGGCTTTCTTCAGGCGCAGCCATGGCGGTGCAATTCCACGTCGCGCATTCTTCGCGGGTACGCGGGGCAGGCATCCTGGCAGGCGGTCCGTACTTCTGCGCAGGGGGAAGCCTCTACAAAGCTCTATGGTCTTGCATGTCACCTGGTTTCTTTACGCCTGTGCCCAAGGTGGACACGTTGCGCCTGGAAGTCGACAGACAGGCTGCCGCCGGGCGCATTGATCCGCCGGATGGACTGCGCAACAGCCGTGTCTGGCTGCTCTCCGGCGGACGGGATGCCACCGTGAAAAACGACGTAATGGATGCAACTCACGAGTTTTACCAGCAATGGCTACCTGAATCAGCCATCATGCACGAGCGCCTGCCAAGTGCTGGTCACGCCATGATCGTGCCTTCGGCGAAAACCGCCTGCGAAATAACGGGGCCGCCCTACATCAATCATTGCGGCGATTTCGACGCACCCGGTCGTCTACTCGCGCACCTGCTCGGCGAGTTACGCCCCAAGGTGCAAGCGGCAACCGGAGAACTGCTCGCATTCAATCAATCCGAATTCACTGCACGCAAGGCAAGCATGGGAGACGTCGCCTACGTCTATATCCCCTCCATCTGCCGCGCAGGGGGCTGCCGCGTTCATATCGCCTTCCACGGTTGCCAACAAAACGTCGCCACGACGGGCGAAACCTGGCCCCGCCAATCCGGCTACAACGAATGGGCCGAAACCAATCGCCTGCTCGTGCTCTACCCACAGACATCGAACACCGGGAACGCGAACGGCTGCTGGGACTGGTGGGGCTACACCGACCTCCTCTACCACACTCGTACCGCGCCACAGATCGAGGCCGTGTGGAAGATGATCGAACGCCTGACGGAAAAACCGTGACACGGTAGTGAAGCGCAACGATGCACTCGAAGCGGTTCCGTAAATGTAATAATTACGGTTTCCTGCGCTGAACGCTCATGAACATTTCTCCCGCTCACGCCCCTGCCCCCGATCTCGCCGCGCTCACTGCGGCGCTGGGTTCGCTCGCATCGGCTTTCGATATTCGCTGGGTGGAGGAGTGCACATCGACCAATTCCGTCCTGCTGGATGCCCCGCCCGAAAACGATGGACGCTCGCATGTGCTCATCGCCGCACGGCAGAACGCCGGACGCGGGCGACGTGGGCGGCAATGGCTGTCTTGGCCGGGTGCAAGCCTGACGTTTTCGGTGTTGTGGCGCTTCGCCCCTGACGCGCCCGCGCCCGCCGGACTGTCTCTGGCTGTAGGATTGGCTCTGGCGCGCGCGCTCGAAAAACTGGGAACTTCCTCCGTCACGCTCAAGTGGCCCAACGATGTGCTCGTGCATGGCGCGAAAATCGCCGGGATACTGGTGGAAGTGTTGCCGGAACGCACACTCACGGCGGTCATCGGTATCGGCCTGAACCTGCGCCTGCCCGCAGACGTCGTGATTCCCGAAAGCGGTGCCGTAACCGATCTGGCTTGTGAACTGGGTGAACTGCCCGCGCTTGAGACGCTGCTCGCCGCCATCCTGTCCGAACTTCACCCGATGCTCACGACTTACGCCAGCACAGGCTTTGCCCTGCTGCGCAATGCCTGGCAGCAACGCAACGCCTTTGCCAATCTGCCGGTGCGGGTCAGCGGAGAAGAACTGGACATATCCGGCCTTTGCCTGGGCGTGGACGAAGAAGGCGTCCTGCTCGTGCGCACCGACGAAGGCCCGCGCCGCGTATACGCGGGCGACGTTTCCCTGCGGCCCGCGCCATGATGCTGCTCGTCGATGCCGGCAACAGCCGAATCAAATGGCGTCTGGTGGGTGAAAACGTCCATGCTTCGGGCACGTGCACGCACGACGCACCCAACGATCTGGCCGTCTGCCTCGAAACGCCGGGCATCACACGGGTATTGGGCTGCAACGTGGCGGGACCTGCCAAGGGCGAAGCCCTGGCGGCGATCATTGCCCGGCGGGGACTCTCCCTGGAGTGGATCAGTTCCGGCGCGCAGCGCTGCGACGTTCACAACATGTACACCCATCCCGCGCGGCTCGGCGCGGATCGTTGGGCGGCCCTGATCGGTGCACGCGGTTATCATCGTTCCCGAGACATCCTGGTCGTGATGGCCGGAACCGCAACCACACTGGACATCCTGAGTGCCGATGGGCGTTTCATCGGCGGGCACATCCTGCCCGGAGTGGAATTGATGCGGCAGGCGCTCAGCCACGGTACGGCGCAGTTGACGGCAACCGGGGGACGCTACCGCGACCATCCGCGCGATACCGCCGACTCCATCGTCTCAGGTTGCCTCAACGCGCAGGCAGGCGCCATCGAGCGCGTCTTCCGCCACATGGATTCCCCGCGCCCCGTCTGCCTGTTGAGCGGCGGCGCGGCGGATAATATCGAATCACTGCTTGACATTCCTTTCCAGAGGATAGACAACCTCGTTCTCGACGGCCTGCACCGAATTGCGCGCGCCGCCTGACATACCATGACTACGACACGTTTCCTGTTCATTCTTTTCCTGCTGCTCAATTTCCTGTTTCTCGCCGCCTTGCGCGGCTGGTTCGGTCTCGGTCCATCCGAAGAACCAGGCAGGGTTTCCATCGAATTACACCCGGAGTACATCAAGGTTCTCGGGCCGACACCCCCACCGGAAATCGTGCAGATCATCAGTACCCAGGATGCCCCTCCCCCGAACGAGTCGGAACAGGCGGTCTGCCTGGTATGGAGCGGTCTAAGTCCTGCCCAGAACAACAAGCTGATCTCACTGTTTTCCGCTGCAAACATCCAGACGACCACGCGAGATGTCCAGGTCGCGTCATCATGGAGGGTGCGCGTTCCACCCCTGCCCACCCGTGAAGCTGCCGAAATCCTGGCGGATAACATGACCGAGTTGGGCGTGGAGAAAGACGATATTCACATCGAAGAAGCCGGAGGCGGCAAATTCGCGATCGTGCTCGGCAGCCCGTTCAGGAACCGGCAAAGCGCCGAGCGTTATCTCGAAACGGTAAAGTCCAAGGGCATCAATGCCAGCATCGATACCCGCAACACTCCCGAGCGCCGGATAGAATCTACCGTCACCATAAGTCAGGCCGAAACCTTGCTGGCCGGGCAGCCTTTTGCCAGGCGCCACAGACGTTGCACGCCATGAGCGGTCCAACTCTGAAAGTCGGCCTGACCGGAGGCATTGCCAGCGGCAAGAGCACGGTGGCAGCGCGCTTCGCCAGTCACGGCATCGAAATCGTCGATACCGACGCCATCGCCCGAGAATTGACCGCTCCCGGTGGTGCGGTGATTCCCTCGCTACGGGCCGCTTTCGGCGAATCGGCGATTGCCGCCGACGGCGGATTGGATCGCCCCCGCATGCGTGCGCTGGTTTTTGCCGATCCGGTAGCGCGTAAGCGCCTCGAAGGCATCCTGCACCCGTTGATCGAGGCCGAGAGTCTGCGCCGCTCTGCCATCGCCCGCAGCCCTTACGTCATCATCGACGTTCCGTTACTGGTCGAAACGGGCCGCTGGTTCGGATGTTGCGACCGTGTTTGCGTGGTTGATTGCCCGCGCGAACTGCAAACCGACAGAGTCGCCGCCCGCGACAAACATTCACGCAACGAGATCGAAGCCATTCTCGCCATCCAGGCCAGCCGCGAAGCGAGGCTCGCCGTTGCCGACGACGTGATCGACAACAACGGCTCGCTGGACGCGCTCCAGGCACGGGTCGATGCCCTGCACGCCCGTTACCTTACCCTTGCCATACCTGCCGTAAATCAGACAACATGAACATGAATTCGCCCTTGCGAATGGCGTGTTATCATCCATGCGTTCAGGCTTTTCGCCTGCATTGCCTCCAATACCCGATTCTTTCTCCGGAACGAACGTGATTACTTACGAATATCCCTTTAACGAGCGCATACGCACCTTTCTGCGCCTGGAAGACTTGCTCCAGAGAAGCGTTCATTTCCGCAACAGCGACGAACCGATGCATCACCACATCGCCATTCTCGCCCTGTTCGAGACCGTCGAAGTTGCCGGACGCGCCGACCTCAAGATAGACCTCGTTCAAGAGCTTGAACGACAACGACAGATATTGCTGTCGTTCCGCGACAACCCGGACATCTCCGAGGAGGCGCTCAACGACGCACTCAAGGAGATTGAGCAAACCTCATCGAACCTGCTGGCGATGACGGGCCGCTTCGGCCAGCACCTGCGCGATAACGAGTGGCTGACGAGCATCCGCAACCGCGCTTCCATTCCCGGCGGTGCGTGCGAATTCGATCTACCCTCCTACCACTATTGGCTCAACCGCGACGCCCAAAGCCGTCATCGTGATCTCGATGCCTGGGTCAAACCGATGAAACCCATCGAGGAGGCGCTGGCCATCGTGTTGCGTCTGCTCCGTTCGAGCGGCCGGGTGGAATCGCAGGTTGCGCGAGGCGGGACATTCCAGATGCCCATGGGCGGCAGCACCGCGCAGATGGTCCGCATCCGCATTGCCCGCACCGAAGCGGCCGTACCCGAAATCAGCGCAAACAAATACGCGCTCAACATCCGTTTTCTGCTGCCTGAAACCCAGGTTCGGCCTCGTCCGCTCGAACGCGACCTACCGTTTGAACTCACTTTCTGCGGCCTGTGAACGTATCCGACGCATCTGGTTCCAAAAAGCGCCTTGTGCGTTGCCCCCAGTGCAGCAAGGAAATCGAATGGAACGAAGCGAATCCGTATCGCCCCTTCTGCTCGGCACGCTGCAAGCAGATCGACCTCGGAGCCTGGGCCTCCGAAGAATACCGACTATCCGGTTCGCCACAGGACGGAGAACCTGAGGCGTCGAACGGTCTTGTTGCCGATTAGGTCAGATTTCCCACACCCCTCGAATCGCCGCAATACCGTGCGCACCAGACAGCCGTGCGGTGCCCATATCGCCTCCTTTCAACCCACCCAGCGCAAACACCGGCAGCGGCAATCCCGAAGCCATCGCCGCAAAGCCTTCCCAGCCCAGGGTTTCGCCGTCGGGGTGGGTCGTCGTGCGCTTTATCGCGCCAAGAAGCGCGTAGTCGAGACCCAGCGCGGCAGCATGTTCGAGTTCGGTTCGTATATGGCAGGAAGCTCCCGCCCATGCGAAATTCGGGCGCGAATTGCACGCCATCAATCGTGCCGCCGTCAGGTGCAGGCCGTCGGCCCCGGCTTCACGCGCCAGTTCCGGTTCGCCATTGACCACAACCAACGCGCCCGCCGCGTGCGCACGGCGAACAGCTTCTTTCGCAAACGCCCGTCGTTCGGGCTCAGGTAACGCATTTTCCCGAATCTGGACGAAGCGCAACCCCGCTTGCAAGGCATGATCGAGGGCAGCGAGTTGGGGTTCGACACCGATTGCGGCAGCATGGGTGATCCCCATCCTGCGCGGCAAGGCAAGCGCCTTGAGAATAGGGCCATTGGCGGGCAACATCGGCGCGGGCAC
>JAITWP010000045.1 GCA_031285365.1 Azoarcus sp. | reverse complement strand
GCGGACTGCGTGCACTGATCAATTCACCGCCATGCAGCGTGACCGTGGCCGGTACACCCAGCCAGCGACCCAGCAAGACACCTGCAAAACCATCCGGATAGGCGCCATGCGCATCAATCAAATCGAGCCGTCCCGCGCTGTGCAGTGCGACAAAACGGGGATACGCTCCCTTGGCCATCGCCCCTCCGTCCAGCAACCGCAGCACGTCCGGCCCTGGCACGGTAAAAAAACGGGGAAACCATACGGGGATGCCTTGCTGTTCTTCGTACTCCGGCATGCTTGGACGAAAAGCCGGATTCCAGTTCCGGCGAAACCAGTCTTCCAATGGAATCCAGGGGGTAGGCGAGACGACGGATAGAGGCAAGCGACGTGCAACGCGGAACATGCGCTCACGGACGGACAACCCCAGCTCCGGTTGCAGGCTGCTCGGAAATTGGCTGCTCAAGACGCCAATATTTGGGCCTTTGGAGATTTCAGCCATTGCAGGTCATCCCGAAACCCATCATCCATCCAGTTTGCGAAAGATCGTACTTGAAGTAAAGAGAAGTCGTTCTATGGGGCCCGCGATGATATGACAGGTTAACTTGCCGTCGCAAGGCCATACTCACGCTTGCAAGCGCCTCTTGCATCCAGTATTGTCGTTCGCCCGTCAGGGATGCCTATGACTTCATCCTCTTATTCCTCCTCCCGTCCCCAATCTCCGCCCAATGTCGTCTCCATCGCCGGGATCGACCCTTCCGGTGGCGCGGGGGTATTTGCCGACATCAAAACCTTTTCCGCGCTCGGTGCCTATGGGTGCGGTGTCGTTGCGGCGCTGACCGCCCAGAATACGCGGGGCGTGACTGGCGTCCACACGCCTCCCGTCGAGTTCCTTCGCCAGCAGATCGACACCCTATTCGCCGATGTCACCCTTCACGCCTGCAAGATCGGTATGCTCGGCAACGCCGGAATTGTTGCCACCGTTGCCGACCGCCTCTCAAACTGGCAGGCAGCCAATATCGTCCTCGATCCCGTGATGACCGCCAAGAGCGGAGATATTCTGCTTGAGAGCGATGCCATCGCGGCCTTGCGCGAGGCGCTTTTCCCCCTGGCACTCATCATCACCCCGAACTTGCCCGAAGCGGGTGTGCTGCTCGGCGAACGCATGCCGGAGACACTCCGTGAGATGCGGCGCGCGGCAGAACGCCTGCGAGAAATGCTGCCCACCACGTCGGAACGATGGGTGCTGCTCAAGGGCGGGCACTTGCCCGGCAGCGAGTCGACCGACCTGCTCTTCGACGGTGAACGCATGATCGAGCTTCCCGCCCGCCGTATCGACACGCCGAACACCCACGGAACCGGCTGCACCCTCTCTTCTGCCATTGCCGCGCTACTGCCGCAGGGTCAATCCGGTTCCCCCAATCTGGTCGAAGCTGCCGTGCGTGCCGCCCGCGACTACCTGCACCGCGCCATCGCAGACGCAGGATTGCTCGCCGTCGGCCACGGGCATGGGCCGGTGCATCATTTTCATGGGCTTAACCGTTGACACCCCATGTCGTTACAACTAGATTGCTTGGCATGAAACTTTTCGGCACTAACATTTCTTCCATCCCACCCGAATGGAAACCATTGGCCCGAGTGTTCGCCGCCTTGGGTGACGAGCACCGTCAGCGTATCCTGCTGTTGTTCGAAAAGGGCGAGCGCCTCAATGTAGGGCAGATTGCCGCCGTCTCCACGCTGGCCCGCTCCACGGTGTCGCATCACCTCCAGATCCTTCACAAAGCAAGCGTGCTGTGCTCTGAAAAAATTGGCAAGGAAGTCTGGTTCTGGATCAACCGGAACTGGCTGGAAAAAACGCTTGGCAATGTGCTCAATTATGTACAGCAGAATTGCTGATCAAGTACCGGGGCTGTTCCGGTTTCCATCGTAAGGGACTTCAGTCCTATTTTTTTGCAGGAACATATCGAAATTTATGAATATGACAAATCCAAGTCCTGTGAAAAGCATGTTCCGCCCGGTTGTGCGCGTTCTGCTGCGCGCCCTGGCCAAGCTGCTTTTCCGCGTGCAGGTAGAGGGGATAAATGAAGCCCTGGCGGCAACAAACGGACAACATCCACGTCTGCTGATCATCTCAAACCATGAATCCTTTCTCGACGGTATTTTGCTGGGACTGTTCCTGCCTATCAAAAAGCCGGTGTTCATCGTACACACCGAGTACTTGAAACGTCCGCTATACCGGTTCACCCTGGAAATGCTGGGCGAATACATGTCGATTGCTCCGAGCAATCCAATGGGGGTAAAACACGTCGTTCAGTTGCTCAAATCCGGACGGCCCGTCGTGGTTTTCCCGGAAGGACGGATCACCATGACCGGGGCGTTGATGAAGGTCTATGAAGGACCGGCCTTCGTGGCGGAAAAAACCGGCGCAACCCTGTTGCCGGTGAGGCTGGATGGTTTGAGCCACAGCTATTTCTCAAAAATGACCAATTGGCCGCGAAAACTCTTTCCGCGGGTCACGCTCACGGTGTTTCCGACCACGACATTGCCTGTACCGGAAGCTCCCAGTGCCAAGGTGCGCCATCAAAAATTGGGCGAAGCACTGCGTCGCCTGATGCAGGAAATGGCGCTGGCGCAGTCGCCTCGCCGCACGCTTTACACCGCGCTGTGCGACGCAATGGAGGTTCATGGGCGCGGTCGCCGTGTCATAGAAGACATCCAGCAGGAGGAATACTCCTACAAGGATTTTCTGAAGATGGCCCTCATCCACGGACGGCTGGCTGAACGAATCACTGACCCCGGTGAGACCGTGGGATTGCTCCTGCCCAACATGGCATCGACCCTTGCCACTTTCTTCGGTCTCTCCGCGCTCGGAAGAATCCCGGCGATGCTCAACTACACGGCGGGCGTCGAGGGAATGCAGACCGCGTGCGACGCCGCCCAGATCCATACCCTGATAACTTCCCGTGCCTTCGTCGAACAGGCGAAGCTTGCCAGCAGACTCGAAGCCCTGACGGGGTTGACCCGCATCGCCTATCTCGAAGATATGCGCCAGGAGATAACCTTTGGCGACAAACTCTGGCTGATGGGGGCGCTACGGTTTCCGCGCTGGGTGCAGGTCGAGGCAAGCTCCGAGGACACGGCGGTTGTGCTCTTCACTTCGGGTTCCGAGGGCAAACCCAAGGGAGTGGTGCTCTCGCATCGCGCCATCCTCTCCAACATCGCGCAATTCTGTGCCGTTCTCGACATTACACGCTCTGACCGTGTAATGGAGGTACTGCCCATTTACCATTCCTTTGGTCTCACTGCGGGAGCCCTTTTGCCGCTCCTCTCGGGCGCAAGCGTCTTCCTGTACCCTTCACCGCTACATTACCGCGTGATTCCGGAACTGGCCTACGAACGCGCCTGCACGGTGATGTTCGGTACGAACACCTTCCTCGGCAATTACGCACGCTGCGCGCATCCTTACGATTTTTACCGCTTGCGCTATGTCGTTTCCGGCGCGGAAAAACTCTCCCCGGCGGTACGAGAGAAATGGTTCGAGAAGTTTGGTATTCGCATCCTGGAAGGCTACGGCGCAACTGAAACCGCACCAGTCATCACGATATGCACCCCGATGGCCTATCGTAGCGGAAGCGTGGGTCAATTCCTGCCCGGCATCGAGCATCGCCTGGAGCCCGTTCCCGGCATCGAGCGTGGAGGGGTATTGCACGTACGAGGCCCCAACGTGATGAGCGGTTATCTGAAGGCAGACAATCCCGGTGTGCTGCAAGCGCCCGAAACGTCCGAAGGATTGGGTTGGTACGATACCGGTGACATCGTAGAAGTCGACAGCGACGGTTTCGTATTCATCGTTGGTCGGGTCAAGCGTTTCGCCAAAGTGGCCGGTGAGATGGTGGCCATGGAAACGGTGGAAAAACTGGCACAGTCAATTTCACCAGACGGGACTCACGCCGCCTCCTGTCAGCCCGACGAAAGCAGAGGCGAGGCACTGGTGCTCTTCACCACCGATGAACAGATCACCCGCGCGAGTCTCCAAAAAGCAGCGCAACAACTGGGTGTCTCCGACCTGGCCGTACCAAGGAAAGTCGTGCCAGTGGGTGCGATACCGATGCTGGGGTCGGGCAAAATCGATCATGCCACCTTGAGGCGTATGGCGGCAGACGCTTGATTTCTTTCGCTTGGCACTCCCTCCGTCAGCCGCGCGTAGCGCGGCTGACACTTTTTTACTCCTTCCGACCCGCCTTCGGCGGGCCACCTTCCTCAAGAGGAAGGCTATAGAGTCAGCGCGCCTTCGGCGCGGAGGGAAACCCACCAGTGCGCTCAAACCGCTCGTTTCGCTTTTCCAACCGCGCGAAGCGCGCAAACATAAAGCCTTCCTCTTGAGGAAGGTGGCACCCGCGAAAGCGGGTGACGGAAGGAGTAGGAAGGCGGCTGATGGAGGGAGTAAATATTTCTCTTGACCTGTCATGTCGATATACCTAAACTTATCGACATGAAACTCTACGGCAAAGACACCTCTTCCATCCCTCCCGAGTGGCAACCGCTGGCTCGTGTGTTCTCGGCTCTGGGCGACGAACACCGCCAGCGCATCCTGCTGCTGTTCGACAAGGGCGAGCGCCTCAATGTCAGCCAGATTGCCTCCGTCTCGACGCTGGCCCGCTCCACGGTATCGCATCACCTCAAGATCCTTCATGAAGCGAACGTGCTGCATTCGGAAAAAATCGGCAAGGAAGTCTGGTTCTGGATCAACCGGAGCTGGCTGGAAGAAACATTTGGTAACGTGCTCGACTATGTGCAACACAATTGCTGAAAACAGGCAAAAACTCCGGCCTTCACAGTTGAAGGCTATTTTTTGATCAAACATATCGAAAATCATGGACATGACAAACACAAGTCTTTCAAAAACCATCATCCGCGCGGTTGTGCGTGTTCTGTGGCGCGGTCTGGCTCGGTTGTTTTTTCGCGTGCAGGTACGGGGGATGGATGAAGCCCTGACAGCAGCAAACGGGCAACATTCGCGCCTGCTGGTGATTGCCAACCATGAGTCCTTTCTCGACGGCATTTTGCTGTGGCTCTTTTTGCCGATCAAAAAACCGGTATTCGTCATACACACCGAATATGTGAGGCGTCCGTTATGGAGGTTCTGCCTGAATATATTGACGGACTACCTGTCGATTGATCCCGGCAATCCAATGGCGGTAAAGCAGATCGTCCGGTTGCTCGAATCCGGACGCCCGGTCGTGATTTTCCCGGAAGGGCGAATCACCCTGACCGGGGCGCTGATGAAAGTCTATGAGGGGCCCGCCTTCGTGGCAGTGAAAACCGGTGCAACCATTTTGCCGGTACGACTGGACGGACTGAGTCGCAGCTATTTTTCAAAAATGTCCCACTGGCAACGGAAATTTTTCCCTCCTGTGACACTTACGATACTGCCGCCTACGACACTGCCTAATCCGGAAGCCCCAAATGGCAAGATACGTCGTCAGAAATCAGGCGAAGCCATGCGACGTCTGATGCAGGAGATGGCGTTGGCGCAACCGCATCAGCACACGCTCTACGGCGCATTGTGCAACGCGATCAGCATCCACGGCCGCCGTCGACGCATCGTGGAAGACATCAAGCAGAAGGAACTCACCTATCAACACCTGTTGAAGATGGCCCTCGCCCTCGGGCGGCTGGCCGGACGGATTACCGAACCCGCCGAAAGGGTCGGCATACTCCTGCCCAACATGACGCCGACCCTTGCCCTTTTCTTCGGTCTTTCCGCGCACGGGAGAGTCCCGGCAATGCTCAACTACACGGCGGGCGTCGATGGAATGCAGGCCGCGTGTGATGCCGCCCAGATCCGTACCCTGATAACTTCCCGCGCTTTCATCGAACAGGCGAAGCTTGCCGATAAGCTCGCCGCCCTGGCGGGGCTGGAGCGCATCGTCTATCTTGAAGAGTTGCGCGAAGAGATGACTTTTCGTGACAAACTCTGGCTGATGTGTTGGGCGCTCTGGTTTCCGCACCAGGTGGAAGTCGGGCCCAACCCCGAGGACGCGGCGGTGGTGCTCTTCACCTCGGGTTCCGAAGGCAAACCCAAGGGAGTGGTGCTCTCTCATCGCGCCATCCTCGCCAATATTGCGCAAATCCGCGCCATTATCGACATTTCGCGCGGTGACCGCATATTGAATGTGCTTCCCATTTTCCATTCCTTCGGCCTCACTGGGGGGACGCTATTGCCGCTCCTCACGGGTGCAAGCGTTTTTCTGTACCCCTCTCCGCTGCATTACCGGGTGATTCCGGAACTGGCCTACGATCGCGCCTGCACGGTGTTGTTCGGTACGAGCACCTTCCTCGGCAATTACGCGCGCCACGCACATCCTTATGACTTCTATCGCCTGCGCTACGCGGTTTCCGGTGCGGAAAAACTCTCCCCGGCGGTACGTGAGCAGTGGTTCGAGAAGTTCGGCATCCGCATCCTGGAAGGCTACGGCGCAACCGAAACCGCACCGGTCATTGCGGTGAACACCCCCATGGCCTATCGCAGCGGAACCGTGGGTCAATTTCTGCCCGGCATCAAGTATCGCCTGCATCCCGTCCCCGGCGTTGAACACGGAGGACTGTTGCATGTGCACGGCCCCAATGTGATGAGCGGCTATCTGAAGGCGGATAACCCCGGCGTGCTGCAAACGCCCGCTTCGAGCGAAGGGCCGGGCTGGTACGAGACCGGCGACATCGTGGAGGTCGACAGCGACGGTTTCGTGCGCATCGTTGGACGGGTCAAGCGTTTCGCCAAGGTGGCCGGTGAAATGGTGAGCCTGGAAGCGGTGGAAAAACTGGCCTGCAGCGCCGCGCCCGGCGCGCTGCACGCCGCCAGCAGCCGGCCCGACGCGAGCAAGGGCGAGGCGCTGGTGCTGTTCACCACCGACGCCCGGCTGCACCGCGCCACGCTGCTGGTGGCCGCGCGCCGTCTGGGCATGTCTGAACTGGCCGTGCCGCGCAAAATCGTGCGCGTGGCCGAACTGCCCATGCTGGGCAGCGGGAAAACCGATTACGTTACGCTCAAACAGATGGCGCAGGCGGCCTGAACGGGACGGGTTGCAGGCCTACCGGACCCGCCGCAACATCACCCCCATCGCCGCCGCCACCAGCATCAGCGCCACGACGGCGGCCTGCCAGAAAGCGTCGGGGGATTGCTGGGCGGGCAGCAGTCCCGGCAAGCCCTGGTAGGCCAGCAGGTAGCCGCCGGCCAGGCCCACGCCCCACAGCAGCACGCTGTACACCAGCAGCGGCGCCAGCGTGACGCGGTAGCAGCGCAGCAAAAACACCGCCACGGTCTGCGCCGCGTCGGCCAGGTGGTACAGCGCCACCCAGGCCAGCAACCGGGCGGCCAGCCGGGCTACGCCGCCATCCTCGGTGTAAATGGCGGCCAGCGCCGGTCTGGCGATGAAAACGGCGGCAGCCAGCGCGGCCCCCATCAATGTGGCGGCGCGAAACGACTGCCAGGCCAGCCGCGCGGCGTGTGTCTGCTCGCCCGCGCCGCGCCAGTAGCTCACGCGCGCACCGGCGGCCACGGCTAGGGAAAGGGGCACCTGGAACATCAGCGCCGCCATGTTGGCCGCGATCTGGTGCGCCGCCGCCGCCGTGGCGCCCAGCCGGGCGATGAACAGCGCCATCAGCGTGAACGAGGTCACTTCAAACAACATGCTCAGCGCCGCCGGAATGCCCAGCCGCGCGAAGGCGCGCAGCGTGGGCAGATGCGGACGCTCCATGCGCCGCCACAGCGCCAGCGGCGCATACGGGGATTGGGTGAGCAGCAGCGCGAGCGCCAGCAGAAGCAGCAGATGGTTGATGACGAACGTCGCCCATGCGCAGCCCACCACGCCCATCGCCGGTACGCCCGCGCCGCCAAAGGTCAGCCAGATCGACAGCGGCAGCTTCACGGCCAGGGCCACGACCTGCAGCCAGGTCACCAGCCGGGGCAGGCCCAGCGCCTGGCTGAGCGTGCTGAAAGTGCGGAACAGCAGCGTCGCCGGCAGACTCCAGGCGATTACGGCCAGATAGTCCAGCACCAGGGGTTGCAGGCCGGGCGGCACCCGCGTCCAGCGCAGCAGCGGCGCCGGATACAACAGCAACGCCATGCCCAGCACACTGGCCGCCGCGCAGACGTACAGCGCCTGCCGCACCGACGGGCCAATGTCCGCGGGCCGCCGCGCGCCGCGCATTTCAGCCCACACGGGCAGCAGCGCCTGCACCAGTCCCACGAGCGGAATGAACACGGTGGCGAACACCGCGCCCCCAACCGCCAGCGCCGCCAGCGCCAGCGCCGAGTGCCGGCCTGCGACGATGGTATCGACCACCCCAAAGCCCATGATCGCGATCTGCCCCACGAACACCGTGCCGGCATGAACGGCGATGGCGCGCAGATCGCCGGGGCGCGCGGGAGAGCGGTCGGAAGGCAAAGTCACCGGGCCAATTGTGCCCTGCGATCAGTATTCCGGCAGCCTGTTTTCCGGGAAGCGGGCGCTTCCGGGAATGACTGCCGCGCGGGCAGTCCTGATTTTTTACGCCGGATTGCTGGCGACCGTAACAGGGCGCTCTTGCGCCGCCACCGGCGGCTGGCGCGCGGCGACGACTTCGCCGATCATGATGAGGCAGGGCGGGCGTATCCGGTGCTGCCCGGCCAGGCCAGGCAGTTCGGTCAGCGTGCCGGTGACGCAGCGTTGTTCGGGCAGGGTGGCGTTTTCGATCAGCGCGGCGGGCGTGCTGGCGGGCAGGCCGTGGGCGATGAGTTGATGGCAGATTTCGGGCAGGTTGCTCACGCCCATGTAGAGCACCACGGTTTGATGCGCCCGCGCCAGCATGGGCCAGTCCATGCCCAGCTGCTGGTCGCCGCGCCGGTGGCCGGTGGCCAGCACCAGCGCGCTGGCGTGGTCGCGGTGGGTCAGCGGGATGCCGGTGGAGGCCGCCGCGCCCTGCGCCGCCGTCAGTCCCGGGATGACCCGGAACGGGATGCACGCCTCGGCCAGCGCCTGCACGTCCTCGCCGCCGCGGCCAAAGATATAACCATCGCCTCCTTTGAGCCGCGCCAGCGAATGCCCGGCGCGGGCCAGCTTGACCATCAGGCGGGCGATGTCGGCTTGCGGCAGGGTGTGGCGGGAGGACTCCTTGCCGACGTAGATGCGCTGGG
>JAITWP010000210.1 GCA_031285365.1 Azoarcus sp. | reverse complement strand
GCCCAGGGCAAACAGCACGGCAAAATAGCTCACCGCTCCCCCCACAACGAGCGCCACCAGATGCAGCACGCGACTCCCGCCGCTACGCGCTATCCACTCCTCGGCTGATCCCGCGCCTGCCCTCAGTACTTTTTTACCGCAGCGCGGCAAACACCCGTGCCGTGATTTCACTGACCAGACCCAGTCCTGAAATTCTGCGAATCCTTGGAGCGTGGGGTGGATCGTTTGCCGCCCATTTGCGGTAGAACTCGACCAACGGCTCGGTCTGGGCGTGGTAGACCTCCAGCCGTTTTTTTACCGTCTCTTCGCGGTCGTCGTCGCGCAGCACCAGGTCTTCGCCGGTTATGTCGTCCTTGCCTTCGACTTTCGGCGGGTTGTAGCGAACGTGGTAGATGCGTCCCGAAGGCAGATGCACGCGTCGACCGCTCATGCGGTCGATGATTTCAGAATCGGGTACGTGGATTTGAAGCACGATGTCGATGGAGATACCGGAGGTTTTCAGCGTTTCGGCCTGCGGAATGGTGCGCGGAAAGCCGTCGAACAGACAACCGGGTTTGCAGTCGTCCCATGTCAGCCTGTCCCTGACCATCTCGACCATGATGTCGTCGGAAACGAGTTGTCCCGCTTCCATCACTTTTTTGGCTTCAAGCCCTTGGGGAGTTCCTTCCCGCACTGCGGCGCGCAGCATGTCTCCGGTGGAAATTTGCGGGATACCTAATTTTTCCCTGATGAACCTCGATTGTGTGCCCTTGCCTGCGCCGGGGGGTCCCAACAAAATTACTCGCATGTTTTCTCCAAAACCCATCTACTCCAAAAATAGCCCGGCCGCCATCGCGGCGGCCGTTGTCGACCAAAAAGCGAAACTTAAACCCTGTTGTGGGTGGCGGTCAAACCCGGAGTGTGCCGGGATTTCCACTCATCGGCGGCACGGAAGATCAAAAAATGCCAAACGCAATGATCATCCGCGCTCAAAAACGACCCTGAGACGCGCCAGATCTTCCCTGGTATCAACCCCGCCGGGTTGTGCGGCATCAACCGTCAATACTCGAATCGGATAACCGTGCCAGAGCGCGCGTAGTTGTTCGAGCACTTCCCATTGCTCATAGGGGGAAGGAGCCAGCGATTTATACTGGCGCAAAAAACCGGCACGGTACGCATACAGGCCAACATGCCGCAAAACAGGCAGCCCGTCCGGCAACGGCAAATCGCGCCCGCATCCTCGTCCGCAGCCGCCTCCGTCCCAGCCTTCCCGCGCCCAGGGGATCGGGGCTCGGGAAAAGTACAGGGCCCGGCCGCGCGCATCGCACACGACCTTGACGATGCCGATGTTGAAAACCTCGTCCTCATCGAAGAGAGGATGCGCAATGGTGGCAATGGTCGCATCAGCGTCGGCAGCCAGCCCTTCGGCAACAGTGGAGATCAGTTCGGGGTCGATCAGGGGTTCGTCGCCCTGCACGTTGACCACGATCTCATCGTCGCCCCAACCCAGGGTTTCGACGACTTCGGCGAGGCGTTCGGTTCCGTTCGAGTGGTCGACGCGGGTCATCAGCGCTTTGCCGCCTGCGGCACACACCGCGTCGAACACGTCCTGATGATCGACTGCAACCCAGACTTCTTCTGCGCCCGAAGCCAGTGCCCGATCAAGTACCCTGAGCACCATCGGGCGGCCGCCGATGTCGACGAGCGGTTTGCCGGGCAAACGGGTGGAAGCATGGCGCGCGGGAATGACTATACGAAATGATGTCATGACTATTATCTAAAAATGGGAGTATCAGAATTTCAGGCGAGAAGTTCAGCGCAACGCGTCGACTTCTTCGGCGCTGAGCACGCGGGCTTCTTCTTCGAGCATCACGGGGATGTCGTCACGAATGGGGAAAGCCAGCCTGTCCGGTTTGCAGACGAGTTCCCGGCTTTCTTTCAGGAGATCCAGCGGCCCCTTGCACAGTGGGCAAACGAGAATTTCAAGCAGCTTGGCGTCCATCGTCCAGTTTCTCCAGGATAGGGGCGATGGCCCCAGCGTCGATGAGGGCTCGCACCGGCAGTTCCCAGGCATCGGGCGGCGCGAAGGCAGCGCATTTTACCGCATCCTTGCTCGTCATTACCCAGGTCTTGCCGGGTGTGAAGTCGAGATCGTCGGCACGGTAGCGATAATGATCGGGGAACGGGTGGGGGATGATGTCAAGTCCCATTGCCGTGAGTTGGTTGAAAAATCGCTGCGGCTGGCCGATACCGGCCAGCGCGTGGACTTTTCTCCCGATAAACGCCTCCGTATCACACCACTCGTCGGGTTTCGTCAACGAACGGAAACGTTCACCGACCAGCCGCATCGACGCAACGGGCACAGTGCCTACTGCTGCGCGCAGACGCGGCGACAATTCGCCATGCGCTAGGATCAGGTCGACCTCGGCCAGTCGGGCGAGCGGTTCGCGCAACGGCCCGGACGGCAATGGCCAGCAGTTGCCGAGCGTCGCCTCGTCGACCACGGCGATTTCCACTGTGCGTGCCAGACGGTAATGCTGCATGCCGTCGTCGCTGACGATAACGTCGCATTCCGGGTGCGCGGCAAGCAGGGCGCGAGCCGCTGCCGGGCGATCTACGCCGACCGACACCGGACAGCCTGCCGACTTCGCAAGCATCGCGGGTTCGTCTCCATAGAAGTCGGGGTCGGGGCCGGAACCGGGGCCGGCAACGACGAGACGAGGGGTGTTACCGGCTTCCGCCTGGCCTCCATATCCGCGCGACACGATGCCCGGATGTCGACCGACCTTGCGCAGTTCCTCGACGAGCCAAAGCACCGCTGGGGTCTTGCCGCTGCCGCCGACAGCAATATTGCCGACGACGATGACCGGCACGGGAAGCCGTTCGCGGCGCAGGATACCGTGGAGATAGAGCTTGCGCCGTACTGAGGAAAGAGAGCGGAAAAGCGCCGAAGCAGGCAGCAGTGAGGCCGCATATAGCGACCGCTGCCGCCAGAAAGTTGGCGCCCTTCTCATTGTCGGACGCCTTTCAGCGCACCCGCTCCTGCTGGGTCTGGAATGTGACGCGTGCAAGCCCCGCATTCTGCGAAGCCTGCATCACGTTGATTACACTCTGATGAGACGCCTGTGCATCGGCGTTGATGACGACCACAGGTTCCGGGCCTTGCGTGGGACGGGCACTGGCAAGTGCGGATGCAATGCTCTCGATGTTCTTGGCGGTTGCCCTGCCATTGACGAGCACATCGCCCGTGACTAACACCGCCACGACGATTTCCTGGCTGATGGGCTGCCCGCCGGTGGCATTGGCGGTTGGCAGGGAAATTTCCAGTCCGGCGAATTTGTTGAAGGTCGTGGTCAGCATCAGGAAGATGATGATGACCAGCATCACGTCGATCAACGGGACGAGGTTGATCTCCGGTTCGCTTCTCTGACCACTCTTATGACGGAAATTCATGATCTTCAGCGCCTGCGTTCACCGTGCGCCACTTCGATGAGAATGGTCGCCTGCTGTTCCATGTCGACCACGTAATCATCGGCCAGACGGCGGAAATGCCTCCAGAAGATCATTGCGGGAATCGCAATCATGATGCCGAAAGCGGTTGCGTGCAGCGCCATCGCAATCCCACTGGCCACCTGTTCCGGCGTTCCCGTGACGCCTTGCCCCGCAAACATCTCGATCATCCCGACAACGGTGCCGAACAGCCCCATCAGGGGACTGATGGAGGCAATGGTGCCAAGCGTGGTGAGGAAGCGTTCGAGATCGTGCGCCACGGTACGGCCCGCTTCCTCGATCGATTCCTTCATGATCTCGCGCGAACTCTTGATGTTGCGCAAACCCGCCGCGAGCACCTGACCCAGAGGCGAATGGGCTGCGACGCGGGATACCATTTCCGGCGGAGCGCCGTGCCGTCCCAAGTCGGAAATGACACGATCCAGAAGACCGGACGGGACGACGCGAGAGCGACGCAAACTGATCGAACGTTCGATAATCAACGCCACGGCAATCACCGAAGCCAACAATAGCGGCCACATTGGCCAGCCACCAGCTAGAAACATCTGGAACACGCTTGCTCCCCAAG